>JAPUKI010000138.1 GCA_027295745.1 Acidobacteriota bacterium | reverse complement strand
TGGAACTGAGCTTCTTTAATGACGACAAACTGATCTCAAGCGTCATTCGAACTCCCCTCCGACCCGGCACTTATACCCCACCCATACAAACCTTTGAGAAGCGAGGATTCACCCTCTACGTCGAAGATATTCCCCCCAATTGGCTGGCTCAGAACGCCGAAATAGCCTTTCATGGCATTCGTTTCCTGGCTAAGCCGTAGTTTTGTGCTGTCGTGCTGTCGTGAACACAGATGGCATCATGCGGTGACCAAACACCGGTGGCTCACCACGAGTGGCTCGCCCGAGCAGTTGATAGCAACCGCTCGAGGTAAGACGCAGTCAGAGCCGTGGGCTTTAGAGGGTGTCGCGAAACCCCACTTGATTTTGATTAAGGCCTGTAAGGGGCGCACGGCTGTGACTCCGTTTTACCCTTACGAACTTACGAAAGCACGACAGCACCACAGCACGAAGGCTCACACAAGAGAATGAAGGATCTCCCGGCCCAACTCTTCTTCCCCAGGAGCGTCTTGAAAGACTTCCCTCCAGACACTAGGGCTTTCCATACAGGCATAGACGGGAATCGCTGAATTCTTGTCTCGAATCCAGCTCAGGACTTTACGGTACATGTCCACCCGAATCGGCTTAAAGTAACGCATCTTGCCGTCTCCGCTCGGCACCAATTCACCCAGGGGCAGGAAACTACTGGGGAAACGCTTGCGCATCATCTCCTTCAACGGGACCGTCATACGGAGGGACCCCATGGAGATCCAGGAAATCGACGAAGTGGGGATTCTGTCAAAGATCTCCTCGACCAGGTCTTCATAGTCCACTTCCCACCTCTCGTAGAAAATCAGGGGATCCAGGTGAAAAGCCACCGGATATCCGGCCTGAACACAGCGTTCTGCTGCCTCCAGCCGCTCACTGATGGTGGCGGTTTTGTGTTCCTCCCGCTCCTGAATAAAGCGGGGATTCATGGACCAGGAAACAACCGTTCTGCCTCCATGTTCCAGATCCAAAAGGTTTTCGACACAGTTGGATTTCGTCTTGAATTCCAGGACCGCATTCTTCTGGCCCGCGAAAAATTCGACCAGGGGAACACTGTAGGAAGTCAGAGGATCCAGGGCCAGACTGTCGGCCAATTCTCCCGTGCCAATGCGAAAGGAGCGATGAGGGCTTTCCGAGAAAACCACTTGTAACTCCGAGAGCAGATCTTCACAGTTTGCATATACGGTCATGTAGGGAAAGTTCAGATGCGACTGCAGGTAACAGTAGCTGCACTCCATATGGCAGTTACTGGCATAGTTAATCACAAAGTAGTTGCAGCAGACGTTTTTTAGGCCTTCTCTGGCTCGGCTGCCGGGGCAAGGCTTAAAGAAACACCCCTTATACTGCGCCAGAATCAACGATTTCTTGGTGCGCGCAAGGGTTGGATTCCACCGTTGGGACTCCTGGAGTAAAGATTCCCGTGAATCAATGTACTCCGTGGGGACCTCGGGTAATCGCTCCAACACATTGCGGGTGATGGGCAGATCCTGGACCGCCCGTTCCACAAATATTTTTTCCGGCTTATACGACTTCATCGTGTTACTAGCCCAGTCCAGGCCACCATTCTACAACAATTCCAGAATCTTTCTAACTTCATCGCTTTGGGCTATTTCCTCTAATTTTTTGGCTGTTTCAAACAGTTCTTCACTACTTTGAAAGGCAAAGGAGACATCTATTTTCTCACCCTCAAAATAGCGAGGAGCATGAAACTGAATCCGAGGGGGGAGTTTCAAAGCAGACTTGAGTATTTCATACTCCTGTTCATAGCTAGAAAGACGTGGGAAGCGCTCTCGATAGAGCACTTCAAACGCCTTGGCGAACCGATCCGAAAGTGACAAACGTTCGTCCTCCTCTATTTCGGCTGCACCGCTTTGTTGCCATAGAATGGGCACGGAGACCCTGGTCCCGGGTCCCGATGGAGTCAGGGCTGTTGAATCCCTTAGTTCATCAAGCAAAGCGAACAGCTGCTTTTGCTTGTTTCTGCCCAGCCGAAACTTTGATGCAAGGGTTTGAAAAAACTCCTGTTCTTCACTTTGCCACCTCGACAACTTCAGGGCAACTTCAGGTTCCAGCGGATCAAGAACCGCTCGTTGCAAGGGTTCGGGAAGCTGCGCCAGACTCAAGTATTGCTGGAGATGAAACCGATCTACCCGAATGTCCAATAGCGACATGAAGTCATCCATCAACACCTGATCACTGAGTCCGAACTCATCCCTCAACTTCAAAAGGAGGTGGGCCTTCTCAAGGAGATGAAAAGGACGGGTGACCAGATTGTCCTCCACAGCCTGAACAAAGAGGGTAAGCTGACTCTCTTCCTCTCTCACGATGCACGGAATCTCTTGAAATCCCAACTCTCGGGCTGCCTCAAATCTGCGGAACCCGATGATGATTCTGAATCGCCCCGGTGCTACGGGTTGGACGTGGAGAGGAGAGAGAATGCCGGTTTCCCGGACTGACCGTATGAGTGGGTCCAGCGGAAACCAAGGAAGAGAAATGGCGAAGAGTCGGTCCTGAGGATCGATCTGGGCAGATTGAATCGTTTTGAGAGTATGATGAAACTTCTGGGCCATAGAAAAAGAGTCCTATCCTTTTGCAACCTTATCCTTGGAAACTCATCTGACCTATTACTACCACGATCTGGTGGAGTAGCGAACTTTCTGAAATTATTTACTTGTGATGATTGATCGTATGAGCAAACTATGGTAACTTCCCTCAATTCTCTTTGCGGTTTGCACTTCGCGCGCATGTCGCAGGGGACAACATCCAAGAAAGCCCTTTGGAGGAGGTCAAATACTGTAATGAGCGCCCGATCACTTTGGAAGAATGTTTTTACGCCCCTTTTGGCCCTGACTTTTGCCCAGACTGTTGTCATGGCCCAGTACACGACTCAAGAGTATGCAGCCTACGAGACTGCCATCAATGCTGATCCAACCAAGAGAGAAGGCGCTATTATTGAATTCATCGAGACCAATCCAAGATCAACATTGGTCGAGTATGCGATTGGGAGTTATCTCCAGTTAATGCAGGAATATCAAAACCAAGGACAGTCGCGGAAGGTCTTCGATGCAGGTGAAAAGCTTCTTGCTCTGAAACCCGATGAACTGAACACACTGTATATGACAGCGATCTCAGCTTACCAGTTACAGCAGTTCAACACGGCGACCACCTACGGCGAGAAAGTTTACCTTGAGAAACCTAATGCTGGTCTTGCTTTCGTCCTGGCCAGCTCTTACGGACAGTTGAAGAATGAAGAGAAGCAACTGGAATACGGGGAAAAAGCCTGCTCTGAACTTGTTCCCAAAGACTGCTATCAGATCCTGAGTGCACTCGCCAAGATTTATGCTGGCCGTAAGGAGTGGGCCAAGGCATCCGAATATGCGGAGCGGACCACTGAAGGGCTTGACGCTGCCGAAAGACCTCCCCAAACGCCCGAGTCCGAATGGAACGATTATCTCAACACGGAAAGAGCCACCGCCTACACCATCGTTGGCCGCGAGGCCGCGGAACGTAAGAGCTGGGCCGCTGCAATTTCAAGCTACGGGAAAGTATTGAGAATATCCAAGGACCCGGCTCTTAACGGCGAGGCCTACTACTACATGGGAATGGGCCAATGGGAACAGAGGCAGATGGACTCGGCCATGGAGGCATTTGCCAAGGGCTCGGTACAGCGAGGCGCACCCCACGCCAAGCACTGCCGACAGTACCTGGAGACACTGTACAAGTCGAGCCATAATGGCTCATTAGCCGGTCTTGAAGAGCTTATTGCGCGCGTGACCAGGTAGGGGTCAGCCGGTGGCTGACCCGAACCGAATGAGCTGCACATTCTGTACCCGTGTGGCTTCGGTTTGGCCATCCTAGCTGTTCGGGCGAGCCACTCGTGGCAAGCCATCGGCTCGCCCCTACGTCGCTTCGTGACAAGAACCTATGCATAATCCGGGCTAGTTGCCCTTTTTGAGGCCCGCTTTTCCCCTGTCGTCCTTTCGTGTTATCGTCAGGGACCAACTCCATGCAGGGCTTAGAAAAAGACTTCTTATCCCATTTAAACGAACATCAAAAACTTGCCGTGACCCAGGCCGAAGGCCCCATGCTTGTTCTGGCAGGAGCGGGAAGCGGAAAAACCCGAACCATCACTTACAAAATCGCTTATCTGATTGATCAGGAAATCTGCCGACCTGAGCAAATCCTGGCGGTGACTTTCACCAACAAGGCCGCCGAAGAGATGCGGAATCGGGTCGGAAAGCTGCTGACCCACCTGGAGGCTTCCCCTCTCATCTCCACATTTCACTCCTTCGGTGTCCAAGTACTGCGGCGCCACGCTGACCTGATCGACTATGGCAAGGACTTTACAATCTGTGACAGGGATGATCAGAAGAGAGTCCTCAAAGCAGTCTACGAAGAACTCCATTTTTCCGACAGCCAGTTGCCGGGGAGAAAAACTCTGGCAGCCATCAGTCGAGCCAAGAGTAACAATTGGGCTCCCGAGGAGTACGCAAAAAAGTCACGCGATCTGGCCAGCCAGGAAATCTCTCTCGTCTACAGCGCCTATGAGCGTTTTCTCAAGGGCTCCAACGCCATGGACTTTGACGACCTCATTCTGCTGACCGTGCAGTTGTTGAAGAAGAACCCTGAGGTGCGGCAGCGATACGGGGAGTGGTACCGTCATATCCTGATTGACGAGTATCAGGACACCAATCGTCCTCAGTACGACTTGATCCGAAATCTGACCGAGGTTCACCAGAACATTACCGCTGTCGGGGACGAAGACCAGTCCATCTATGGTTTTCGAGGCTCTGACATTGGAAATATTCTCCGCTTTGAAGCGGATTTCCCCGGTGCCACGATCATCAAACTC
>JAPUKI010000137.1 GCA_027295745.1 Acidobacteriota bacterium | reverse complement strand
CAGACTGTGCCCCGTTTCACAACCTCCTGGGCCACCCGGGACAGCATTCGACGAAGCTCAGGTCGGAGAAGCTCGAATAATCTGTTTGCCAGCAAATCCACTTCATCTCTCCTGAGAGAAATTTCCAGCGAAGACATTTCGCGATCCTCAACAGCCGGCTGGGGCTTCGCCTCCGCGCAAATTTTCCGAGTATAAGATGCAGCACTGGCTTGACACTGGGAGGGGGTCAAGAGGAAAAGGGTCTCTTCCTCCCTTCCCCCCCTCTGAGGACCAACAGGAAGGTAAACTTCTCTACCCAAAAGGCTGACGTCCGGTAACTTTGGTGCTACTTTTGAGAAACTTGGAGGGAAACTGGGTGCATCCAGTAATTTCTTGACCAAATCAACCAACTCTCGAGTTCCTAAAGGCTTGGTCAGTCGGCAAGTATAGCCAACCTGCTCAGCTCGTTCCACATCAAAAATGTCAAACACCCCCACCAGCAAAACCACTGGAAGAGACGCTGTTCTAGGATCTTGCTTCACCGCTCGACACAATTCATAGCCATCTAGGTCAGGAAGGGAAATGTCCACCAACAGGACATCAGCGGGCTGGGTCTTGAGGTACTCCAGTGTGGACCTTCTATCCACAAAACAATGGACCTCAAACTCCTCTGCCTTGAAACAGAGTTGAACAAGTTTCTGGATTGTGGGGCTGTCCTCCGCCAGAATCAGGTGGGGCATAACGAGACACTAGCCCGGTTTATGCATATCCGGGCTTCAGTTCTTGCCGTTGCCTGGGGAATCCTGCCGAGCGTCGGACTGCTCCTGCTCTTGGCGTTTTTCGACTCGTCTCCGTGCTACCTCGTAAGGATCCTCCGGACCAGTAAAGATTCCCCACACCTCACGAAGGGGAGCCAAGGGCGAGAATCCCTCATCGTTCCTTCGATTGGCTTCATTCCTGGCGACAGCAACAGGGTCCACCGGCGGCACCGGCTTTTCAAGCAAGATCAGTTTTTCCTCCGCACTCCCAGCGTACTCACTGAAGGAGTATTCGGAAACCAGCCGAGAATAATAGACGGAAGCCTCCTCAATACGACCCAGAATCTCTAGCGATTGAGCCAATCGAAACAAAGCCTGGTCTGCTCTGCTAAAGTCTGGGTAATTTTCCAATAATTCCTTGTACCGGTTTTCTGAAGCCAGATATGAATTCTTACTGAAATAGAAATTTCCGATCCCCTGAATCCCGCGGGCTAGATTTTCCTGAACCTCCCGCAGGAATTCCTCCGCAGTGGGTGCCAGCTCGCTCTGGGAATACATCTCTAGAAACTTTTTCAGCTCCGCCTGAGCTTTTATCGCGTAAGTTGCGTCTCGGTCGGGGGATCTCATCAATCTCACATTGACGGCGGCGATCTTCATTTGCGCGTCATCGGCGATCTCATGGGTGGGATAAAAGATAATAAAGTCTTTATACTGGGCTTCCGCCTGTAGGAGATTTGTTTTTCCGGCTTCATGGTAATAGGAGTCAGCAATTGCCAAAAATGAGGCCGGTGTATGCTCGCTGTCTGGATAGGCATTCACCAAAGTCTGGAAGGTCAATCTTGCTTGGATAAACTGGTTCTTTTCAAGAAACTTCTGGCCATTTTCAAACAACAACTTATCCGGTGCAATAGCTGCTTCCTGTAAACCCGCACTTTTTTGCCCACAAGCGGAGAATAAAAGTGAAGCCAGGCTTAAGACCAGGAGCTTAGACAGAAATCGCATCATTCCCCTTCAAGACTACAGCTCCTTCCGCGAGCCGTTCCATTTGCTGAAAACTTTCTTTTGAACTGCTGGAATGAAAGATTGCAGATCCGGTCACCACAATATCTACACCGGAACGCACCGCTTCTTCCGTATTGTCCGGCCCCATTCCTCCATCAATCTCGATCTTTATATTCAAACTCTGTGAATCAATCAATGACCTTAATTTTCGCACTTTTTGGAAGCTATTTGCAATAAAGTTTTGACCTCCAAATCCTGGATGCACCGACATCACCACTACATGGTGGCATCTCTTCAAGACTTCTTTCAAGACTAAGACAGGTGTATCTGGATTGAAAGCCACACCCGGCTGGGCACCCTTCTCACGAATTGTCTCCAAGAGACGGTCCAAGTTGTTGGCTGCCTCATAGTGAACACTGAGATAATCTGCTCCGGCATCAATAAAGGCTTCAGCCATCTGGTCAGGATTGGAGATCATCAGGTGTACATCCAGAAGGAGGTCCGTGCTGCTTCTGAGCACTTCAACCACAGGTAGACCAATCGTTAAATTGGGCACAAAATGACCATCCATGACATCGACGTGGAGTATCTCGGCTCCGGCCTCTTCCATGTTGCGAACATCTTGTCCCAGGTTGAGGAAGTCTGCCGACAGAAGAGAAGGTGCGATCAGAGCCATCAGCGTGCTATCTCCAGATTAATGGTGTCTCCACCTGTCAACATGTAGCCGGGCTCCGGGAATTGTTTCACCACCGCACCTCTGGAAACAGTCGGAGAATCCCGGTACTGAATCTCGCCCAGTTTGAAACCATTTTTCTCAAAGAACAGAAGTACCGCGTTCAAACTCTGGTTAGTGACATCGGGCATCACATAGCGAGAAAGGAATCCATTACTCACCAAGACATCAATCTTGGGACTGAGGAGCTCCTTCGAGTTTGGAGGCGGAAACTGCTGAACAATCTGTCCTTTCGGGAACCCGTCCATGGAGATCTCGCTGATATTTCCCAATTCGAAGCCTGCCTGTGAGACCAATAATCGTGCCACTCTGAGAGGAGCCCCTCTCAGATCTGGAACGGGACTCTTCTTGGCTCCCAGGCTCAGAATGACCTGAACTTTCCGTTGTGCCTTGATCGTTCCCCCGGCTGGAGGGGCCTGCGACAAAACGACTCCCTTGAGAGCCTCCGAGTCAAATCGCTCTCCAATGACCTCCCTCTGCAGGTTGACCTGCTCAAGTATCTCCGTTGCAGTTCCCACCGGCTGTCCAATGATCGAGGGCACCTCTACTTCTGTCCCACGCACAGCCAATCGCATCCCCATGTAAGCGCTGGAGAGTCCAACCGCTATCAAGACACCCAACAGAACCGTCAGCTTGCCCACTATCAGCACCTGTTCATGGATGGTGCGTTTGGTGGGTTCGTGCTCTGGTGCTGTCGGGCTTTGGGGGTTTCGGGCTACCCTGGGCTGGTGCTTCATGGTACCTGCTTAATTTAGCACGGTTGCTCCTTTAGTGCCACACCGTGACATTGTAAACCACCGTTAACAGCGGCTTGAGCAATCTGAAATCCAGCCTCATCAAGGCATGACTCCCAGGGTGGGTAAGTTATTTTTCAGCAATGGCTTAAGACAGTTCAGTTGCATCACGAGTCAAAGCTGGCACATCAGGTGCATACCTTTTTTAGAGCGGACAAGACCCACATCGCTCATGGTCACAGGGAATCAAAGACCTCCACCGAGGCGACAGGAGACTGAGCAATGAAGGAATCATTAGCTTCAAAATTGGACTCGGACGACCACAACAAGATCCCCCCAGTTCATATCGAACGTTGGCCCAGTGAAACACCCCTGCAAGTCCTGCTTGTTTTCGTGTCACTTGCAATCTGGGGCCTTATCATCCTTTCCATCATCGGTTTGATTTATGCCTTGGCCATCGGCGCTTTCATTTTCTCTGTTCACCTGATGTCTGTCGCACACGTGAGAGGCAGTGCCGTCCGTTTGGGGCCCGACCAGTTTCCCGAGCTTTATCAGCGTATTCGGGAGCTTGCAGCCAAGGCAGGTTTAAGGAATGCTCCGGATGCTTACCTCATGCAGGCTGGTGGCACCTTAAATGCTTTTGCGACCAAGTTCCTTCGCTCCAAGATGATTATCCTCTACTCGGACCTGCTGGATGCTTGCGGAGAAAACGTAGCTGCTCGTGACATGATCATCGGGCATGAGTTGGGTCACATTAAGGAAGGGCATCTCAACTGGACGTGGTTGCACGCACCCGGTTCCTTTGTGCCTTTTCTGGGTGCAGCCTATTCCCGTGCACGCGAATACACTTGTGACCGCTACGGAGCAGCACTGTGCGGGGACAAGCGCGGGGCACTGGTCGGCCTGGCAATCTTGTCAGCGGGAAGGAAACGGGGACCAAGCGTCAATTTACAGGCTCTGGTGCAGCAGAAAAATGACATGAATACCGGCTGGTTGACCCTTGCGCGCTGGCTCATGGGACACCCTCCGCTGTGCGACCGCATCGCAGCACTGGATCCGGATCTAGCCGGAAACTTACAAGATTCGTTCTGGGCACCTGCTCGGGCGCTGGCCATTGTGGGAACAGTAGGTCTGCTTCCTCTGCTGGTCAGCAGTATGCTGTTCGTAAGAGTCTGGCCTGAAGTTGAAGCTGCACTGGATCAGGCGGCACTGGCCAGGCAAGACAACTCGGCCCTCGTTGAGACTGAAGCCTTTGCAACGGTGAGGGAGGATTTCGGGACGCTATCAGATCTAATAGAAGAGTTCCGGCAGCGAACGGGCCGACTGCCAGAAAACTCACAGGCGGTTTACTCTGCCTGGCGAAAGCTGCGAGTGAATCAGCCAGAGCCGATTGATCCCTACGACGGTTTACGGTACGGCTACGTCGCGGTGGGCGCGTTCTATTATCTCACCAGCTCAGGGCTTGACGGACTGAGTGACACGGAGGACGATCTGACTTTTGATTCCTGGCAGTCGTCCTTATTTGTCGCAGCCAGTCACTGATTCAGGTGTCCGCACGACCTCACGAAGGCACCGATCCACCAATCTACTTCACTCTCCGGGAGAAATCGCCTGGGCCAGGACTTCGGCCAGGTGCTCTGCTCGTCGACCTGTAAAGTGCTGAATCTGGGAGCGGCAGCTGAAACCGGAAGGCACGGGCTCCGGAGGTTTCTCGTGGAAATCACATACCTCAGCAGACAGTGATCTGGAGTTGGTTGAGGATTCGAACGAACTGCCTTATGAACCCTCGTGTCTAATTCGAGCTGCGAAGAAACAATCCCCCGGATGAGACTCTGGGAAAGTCCGGTGAAAGTCACCTGCCAGAAAGGCTCTGGGTTCCTCAGCTAGAAACTCTTCGATGACAGATTCATTTTCCTCAGGTTCCGTCGAGCAAGTTGAGTAGGTCAACACTCCACCCCGACGCAGCACAGAAAAACCGTTTTGCAGAAGGGCCACCTGGGTGGAATGAAAGCGACTCAGGTCCTTCTCACGAATTTTCCAGCGGATATCCGGGTTCGAGCGAAGTGTACCCAACCCGCTACATGGTACATCCACAAGGACAAAGTCGAAGGGTTGTCGAAAAGGTGGAGTCAGCCGAAGATCGGCATTGATAAAGTTCAAACCTGGAACCTGCAAGAACTTCGCCCGCTTCCGTGCTTCCATCAGACGGGGAAGGCTGAAGTCACAACAGCTCATCTTTGCATCCTTCCCTTTCTGAGACGCCAGAAGGAAGGCTTTTCCCCCTGGAGCGCAACAGAGATCAGCCAGCATTCGATGATTCTTGACCTCGGTCAGATAGGCCACCTCCTGGCTGGCCACATCCATAAAAAAACAAAGACCCTCCCGATAGGCACGATTCTGAGTGAAACCTGCGGAACGAACAGTGATGCAGTTGGGCAATTGGGGATAGACTTGATACGAAATCTGCTCTTCTTCGAGTTGCCTGCAAAGGGACTGTAAGTCTGTCTTGAAGATGTTGACCCAAAGGGTTGGAATCGGCGGCTCATTATTCCTTCGCAGCAACTGTTCCGTCTGGTCCACTCCATAACGGGCCAAGTAGCGCTTGACCAGCCATTCGGGGTGGCTGAACCGTACCGCCAGTGCCCGCGCAGATCGACCCTCAGGAAGTGTGGGGCTCTCGCGCAGAAAGCTGCGCAGTACCGCATTGACGAATCCGGCAGCAGAGGTCTTACCAATCTTTCGACACAACCCGACTGCCTCGTGGACAGCAGCGTGGTCGGGAATGCGAAGAAATTCGATTTCATAAAGGGCCAACCGCAGGACCCACAGGACGCTCTCATCCAATTTCTTCAGTGGTGTTCGCGACAACTTCCCAAGATAGTGATCGAGAAGCCGCAGGTTTCTCAGGACTCCATACACCAACTCGACAACCAGGCGACGATCGCGCGAATCAAGATTCAAGAAGTCGGCATTTTGAGAAAGAGAGTCGAGCTTCTTTCGATGTTTGAGGAGATCCTTCAGAAAACTGGCAGCCAAGGCGCGTGGTTGGGTGCTCAAGTAAACAAGTCTCCCAACCCTGGGCTCACGCCATTGACAAAATCACGGGCCGAAAGGCGAGCCCGGCTGGGGAGCTGGAGCTCTCTCAAAGACAGAAAGGTCTTTCCTCCACACTCAACAATGAGCCTATCTTTGCCCAGGGCCAGGATAGCGCCCGGTCGACCCAAAGGCCTCAAGTCCCGCCCCAACTCTCCCACCTTTTCGCTGCGCCAGATCTTGACCTTTTTGCCCCCGAAACGGGTCCAGGCTGTCGGCCACGGATCCAGAGCGCGAATCCAGTTATGGATTTCCGGGGCAGACCGATTCCAGTCGATCTCCGCTTCCTGCTTAGTGATTCGAGGTGCGTAGGTGGCTCCTTTCACATCCTGAGGCTGGGGTTGCATTTCTCCCAGCGCATAAGGCGGGATGGTTCGGATGAGCAATTCCGCTCCTTGGTGGGCCAGGATGTCCTCCAGCTCTCCTCCAGTGACATTTTCTCCTACCGTAATTGTGACCTGAGATAAGATGTCTCCAGTATCCATTCCCTCATCGATTTTCATAATAGTGATTCCAGTCTGGGTCTCCCCCTGAATGAGGGCATGGGTAATAGGGGCTGCACCACGATACTTGGGAAGAAGTGAGGCATGAACATTAAGGCTTCCCAAAGGCGGGTAATCGAAAAACTCAGGAGTCAAGATTTGCCCAAAAGCGGCAATGACAATCAAGTGGGGATCTCTTGCTCTCAGGAACTCGACAGCATCCTGGTTGCTGCGCAGACGTTCTGATTGGAAAACTGGGAGACCCGATTGCTCGGCCAGGACCTTGACGGGAGGCGGGGTGAGCTTTTGTCCTCGTCCAGCCGGACGATCCGGCTGAGTGATCACTCCCACCAACTCGTAGTCATGATTGGTGAGAGTCAGAAGTGCCTGGAGGGAAGGTACGGC
>JAPUKI010000136.1 GCA_027295745.1 Acidobacteriota bacterium | reverse complement strand
GAAGCCATCCAGGAAGTCGCCACCGGATATTCCAATCTCGAATACGACCTGGAGACCGGCAAGCGAGGGCATCGGGATCTGCACTTCGAAGAGCGCATCTGTCGTTTGTTGAGCTGCCAGGCAGCCACCGTCTGCAACAACAACGCTGCAGCAGTGCTGCTGATTCTCAATACCCTGGCCCGAAACAAGGAAGTCCTGGTCTCCCGTGGAGAACTGATCGAGATCGGAGGCTCTTTCCGTATCCCCGCTATTATGGAACGCAGTGGCGTGATCTTGAAGGAAGTGGGGACCACCAACAAAACAAAGATTTCCGATTATCGAGACGCCATCGATCAGGACACCGCTTTGATTTTACGGGTACACCCTAGCAACTATAAAATTATTGGATTTACTCACCGCCCCCAACTCTCGGAACTGGTGGAACTGGCCCGGGAGAAAAATATTCCCCTGGCCGAGGATACCGGCAGCGGCCTTCTCTTTTCCTCATCCCATCCCTTCCTGCAGGAAGAACCCTCGGTTCATTCGGTTCTGGAAGAGGGTGCGGACCTGGTCTGCTTCAGCGGAGACAAGCTTTTTGGGGGCCCCCAGGCCGGCATCATGGTGGGTAACAGGGATCTGGTAGAGGCCATTCGCCGCAATCCTCTCATGCGGGCCTGCCGTGTCGACAAGATGACCTACGCTGCCCTGCAGTGGACCCTGGTTCAATACGAAAGGCGCAGTTATCATACGGTCATACCCGTTCACCGGATGCTCTCGGCCAGTGCCGAGGAGATCCAGAAACGCGCCCAGCACCTGAGAGACCTTCTGGATAGCAAGATTTTTCAAAGCGAAGTTCGAACAGGCTTCTCCCTGATCGGCGGGGGCTCCGCGCCTGAAGAAGAGCTCCCCACCTATGTGCTGGCCATCACCTCAAAGCAACATTCCGTGAACGAGCTGGAACAGCACCTGAGGAAGTCCCCAGTCCCGGTGCTGGCACGGATTGAGAATGATCAGTTGATTCTGGACTTGCGCACCGTCTTTCCGGAGCAGGAGGATCTCATCGTTTCCGCTTTCGCCGCTTTGGCGTCCCGGCGATGACGGGCGAGAAGTCGATCAGGTGCCGGTGGAGATTGACCTTATCCAACCGGACCCTCAGGCGGTCGCCGATCCGGTAGACTTTCTTCGTATTCTCTCCGATCAGACAGTGGTGGCGTTCATTCAGGACATAGAAGTCATCCCAGATAGTCTCAACAGAAACAAAGCCTTCCACAAAATGCTGGAGCAGTTCGACGAAGAAGCCATTGCGTTTCACTCCGATGATAAAAGCTTCGAATTCCTCTCCCAGCCGCTCAGCCAGGAACTTGGCCATTAACCAGCGCATGATCTCCCGCTCCGCCTCAACCGCCTTGCGTTCTCTGTCCGAAGAACGGCCTGCAATGTCATGGAGGCGGCCAAACAGTCGCTGCGCACCGCGGCTGGAAGTCCCTTCGGCCATCACCCACTTCAGAATACGGTGCACGATGAGATCCGGATAGCGCCGAATGGGAGAAGTGAAGTGACAGTAGACGGCGGCGGCCAGACCGAAATGCCCCTGATTCACTTCCGAATACTGAGCTTGCTGAAAGGAGCGAAGCATTAAATAGGAAAGAAACTGCGCCTCCGGCTTGCCACTGAGCTGGCGGGTGAGCTTTTGAAAGGCTCGAACCGGATAGCGACCGTCTCGATCAGGCTTCATCGAGTAACCGAACTGAATAGCAAGCTCCAGGAATGCCTCCACCTTGGACGGATTGGGATCTTCATGCACCCGGTAAATCACAGGAATTTCACGCACTGTCAGATAGTGGGCGACCGTTTCGTTTGCCAGCAGCATGAATTCTTCGATGATCCGATGCGCCTCGTTCCGCTCTGAACGGACAATGTCGAGAATTTCCCCTTTGTCATCATATTCAACTTCCGGCTCGGGTAGATCAAAATCGAGCGCTCCCCTCCTCACCC
This sequence comes from Acidobacteriota bacterium, assembly GCA_027295745.1. Classification (GTDB taxonomy): domain Bacteria; phylum Acidobacteriota; class UBA6911; order RPQK01; family JADFOI01; genus JADFOI01. The sequence continues at coordinate 1,012 of JAPUKI010000136.1, read as the reverse complement.
TCATCGCCCTGAGGATTTGGAACAGTTCCAGCATCCAACCAAAACCTTCCAGAAGCTCGTGATAGCGGCCTCTCAATGTCTCATCCCGATCGATGAGGATCTTGTTGACGGCCGTATAGGTCATCCGCTCGTTGCTGCAGATCACCGACCGGTAGTATTTGGAGTCGCAGACATGCCCTTTCTCATCAACCTCCATCACCACGCTGATGGTGAGCCGGTCAACCCCGGGATTGAGGCTGCACAGCTGGTTGGACAGTTTCTCAGGGAGCATGGGAATGGCCCGATCCGGAAAGTAGACCGAGGTCCCTCGCAATAAGGCTTCTCGATCCAGTTCGGTGCCGGTATGTATATAGTGGGACACATCGGCGATGTGAACCCACAGCCGGAAATGGCCGTTTTCAAGCTTCTCAATACTGATGGCGTCATCAAAATCACGTGCCGACTCGCCGTCGATGGTCACGGTGGGCAGATTTCGAAAATCCTCTCTGTTCTTTATCTCTTCTGGATCCGGCTCCTGGGCTTCCTCCACTTCCTGTAAAACTTTCCGGGGAAACTCCCGGGGGATTTCATAGGTGTGGCAGACAATCTTGAACTGGATCTCCGGATCATCGGAATCCCCCAGCACCTCACTGATCTTTCCCAGGGGAAGCTGGTCCGGCCCGGGCTGTGCCACGATGGAGACGGCCACAATCTTCCCCTCAGCGACTTTCTTTGCTTGCTCATCCACTAAGCGGACCGTATAGCGGTAGCGCTCGTCCAAGGGCGCAACGAAGATGTCTTGACGACTGCGAAAGAGCTTTCCCACGATGGACTCTCGAGCCCGCGACACAATGGCAAATATCTCTCCTTCCAAAGAACTCTCCCCCTTTTTTCTTCGAGGGCGGCGGGATGGCACCAGACGAACACGAACCGTGTCCCCATCAATGGCCGTCCCCGTTTTGGTGGGAGGGATGAAAACATCCTGCTCACGTGGAGGATCTTCAGCGATGACAAAGCCGTAGCCATCTGGATG
>JAPUKI010000135.1 GCA_027295745.1 Acidobacteriota bacterium | reverse complement strand
TCGATCTATCCAATGCCGAAATTCAGCAGCTGGTCCGTTTCTTTGCCGCACTCTCCAAGCAGTCGCTCCCCTACACACCACCGTCCCTCGAGCCACTGTCCTCCCGAGAACTGACGATGGCGCGAGAGCTCTTTACACACCGGGCGGCTCCCTGCTTGACCTGTCATGCTACGGGAGACCCGGTGGCCGATCAGACGGCCACGGCGCCCAATTTCCTGCTCATCCCAGAACGCCTCAAATCAGACTGGACTGAACGCTGGATCGTCCATCCCGAAATCATCAGACCCGGGACGAACATGCCCTCGGGACTGTTTCGTCAGGACGGACAGCGCTGGGTTTTTGCTCTGGCAGACGTGCCCAGCTTGCGAGGGTACGACCAGGATCATGCTAGGCTCATGGTGCGTTATATGTTTCAATACTCTGCAGCAGAACAGCGTCGGCTGACAGGAAGATGATAGAATCGAACTCTTCCATTGCTTAACTTTTTTGAGAGAGGAAAAGAACATGCTGAGAAATAAACTTCACCTCACCGCCCTTTTGTTTCTGGTCTGTGTTCCCCTGGCCTGCGGAGGAGGAGAAACCCCTGCTGGGGAGGCTAGCGAAGAGGCCCCGGCAGCAACACCGGGAGTCGCCCCTGATCTCTCCCAGGCGGGAACGGTCTCAGGCAAAATCAGCTTCCAGGGCGAACAACCTCAGATGGCCCGTATTCGAATGGGTGCAGAACCCGCATGCGAGGAAAAACACGACGGTCCCGTCTATTCGCAGGAAGTGGTCGTGAACGAAAATGGCACCTTGAAGAACGCCTTTGTTTGGGTCAAGGAGGGATTGGAACAATACAGTTTCGATGCTCCCACCCAGGCTGTGTCGCTGGACCAGGACGGGTGTGTCTACCTGCCCCATGTCTTTGGAGTTCAGACCAATCAGGACATCAGCATCCGCAACGGTGACGACGCGACTCACAACATTCACCCGCTGCCCGAGCAGAACCGGGAGTTTAACATTTCTCAAGCTTCAGGTCAGGAGATGGCCAGATCCTTCCCCCGCCCGGAGATCATGATTCCGGTGAAGTGCAACATCCATCCCTGGATGAAAGCTTATATCGGTGTGGTCCCTCATCCCTATTTTGCGGTCACGAGAGAGGATGGCAGCTTTGAGCTCAAGGATCTGCCTCCGGGAGAGTACACCATTGAAGTTTGGCACGAGAAGTACGGCACCCAGGAACAGGCCATAACGGTTGCACCTGAGGAAAGCCAGGAGATCGAGTTCAGCTTCGAGGGCTAGTCAAGAGCTTGGGAAGCGCGCTGGTGCGCTTCCCAAGCGTTCCAGGTTTCAAGTTCCAGGTTCTTACTTCTGACTCCTGGTGCCTGTCTCTTCAATTGCAGCCAATCGCGTCTGAATCGCTTGTCGAGTCAGCGTTGCCTGTTCTCGCACTTCCTCACTCAAGTGAGGATTCTCAGAGACAGAGTCGACTAACTGCAGTTCTGCAGCACCGCCGACCAGGGCAAGGGCTCGCAGAGATTCCCAAACATGTTCGGGATCTGGAGAAAGCGTCAACAGTTCCTGACCAGCATCGACAGGGAACGCGAGCATAGCTCGCAATTCGTTTAGCCCCTTGTCGTCGCCAAATCGGACCAGTGCCAAGGCTGCATTTCGCCTCACCAGCACTTCCTCGTCATGAACCATCTGAAGAAGAGCCTTATGGAAGAGCTCAGAGGTCGAATCGTGGCCCATCAACCAGGCTGCTGTCACTCGCACCTCTGAACCCGGGTGCTCTGAGAGCTGAGCAACCATCTCGTACCACTGCGCGACTTCTGGATCACCCCGTTCCATGCGTTCAGCAATTTGAGCCAGCGCATGCTGAACCCGTCGAGACTTGGTTTGATCCGCCAGGTATTGGGTGAGTGTCTCGTCATCCAGAGGACGCCCAAACCAAGTTCCCTGCCAGGAGAGAAAAGGTATGACGACACAAGCCACCAGGACCAGACCAGCAAGCGAAAGCTGAATGGGTCCAACTCGTCTCCCCATAAAAGTCAATACCTAGACTTGAAATCTGGAACGCGCGCTCTCTCTACGAGCGCAGCAAGTTCTCTCCACGAGCGCAGCGAGTTCTCTCTACGAGCGCAGCGAGTTCAGTACGGCATGGGGCCCAAGTCCGCCTCATAGTCTTTGAGCGAGACCATGTCGATCGCGTCCCAGGGACAACCATCCAGAAAGGCTCCTTCCGGCCCTTTACTGATACAAAGCTTGCAACCGATGCACAGCAGCCCGTCGACTTCTATTCGTCCGAAGGGAGGATGTTCTTCGTCAGACACCCAAATCATACAGTTCCCTATGGGGCAGTAGTCCACACAGGCAGGGGAGCCGGCACAGCCCGTACAGGCGTCATTGATGACAGCGATCACAACAGGTTTGCGCTTACGCTGCTCCGTTTTTTTGATGGTTGAGATGTCTTTTAGAGGATCTACATGCATTGCTCTCTCACTCTTTGGAAGTCGAGTCACGAGACTCGGGATTGAACCAGGATACCTCGTGCTCCGGATATGAAGTTTCTATCAGCTTTACGACTGCCTCTCGATCTTCCTCCACGCCATAGGTCTGGCTGGACCCAAAGACGGTGATGGTTTCATAGTAGGTATTGAACGCAACGCTTCCACCACCCCTTATCTGGAAATCACCTCCACTTTCAAAGAGGCCGCTTTCTCCCAGTTCCTCCTTCGCCCACTTCACAACCCGCTCCTCAGTTTTGCCTGCGTAGGGTTTGTAGTTCAAACCCCGCACAATGGCTTTTTTCTGTGCAGCCCATGTCAGCTCAAGGAGGAGATACTGGAACATCACCCCTCCCCCTTCCAGCCGAACATCAGCAAGCTCTGCAAATGGCATGCACTCTCCTTTTCTCAAGCCCCACACGACCCATGGGGCATTCTGTCAGAGATGGTCTCCAGCACTGAGATTCTAGCCCAACAGCAGCGGGTGAACAAGTTCGAGACTCTTTCTCGCCCGCCATGAGTTTCTCCTAAGCGCCGAGGCGGCTCTATTTGTGTTGAGATGAGTGAACTTTGCTGTCAGTATCGCTCCAAGAAGGAGAAGACGACATGATGAAGGAAGACTGTGACATCCGAATTGCGGCGTTCATCGGGAGTGTGCGTCCGGGCAATATGACGGCGGCAGCATTGGCTCTAGTCGTCGATGAGATCAACCAGCACAAGGACACTGCCGTTGATGTGATCGATCCCGCAGAAATCGATCTGGCTTTGCCTGGTACCGCCAAGGATTCTTCGGTTATGGATAGATTGCAGCAACAGGTTTCCGATGCAACAGGAGTCATTTTTGCCACACCGGAATACCACGGTAGTTATAGTAGTGTGATCAAATTGGTCATCGAGCACTTGGGCTTTCCATCAGTATTGAGTGGTAAGCCGATTGCCTTGTTAGGCGTAGCTGCCGGAAGCATTGGAGCTATCAAGGCTTTGGAACACCTCCGCAGTGTCTGTTCTCATGTTGGGGCCATTGTGCTCCCAGGACCTGTTTCAGTAGCCGCGGTTCACAAGGTGTTTGATGAAAAAGGTCAATGCACCGATCCAGCCATGGAGCAGAGGATTAGAGGCGTGGCCACGAATCTGATTGACTACATTAGAGACAACATCTGCCCTCAAGCAGCACTGGAGCAAATGGTACGGCCAGATCGTTAAGGTCGTAGTCCCTATTCATCTCCAGCTCCGAAACTGACTTTCACTTCGTCGCTGGGATGGTGGCGCTACGGCAGTGGAATTGAGGTCAGGCACAGCGCATGGTTGGGTGTTTAACCTCAGAGGCGCATTCTCCCCCAAGTGACAAAAGTGAACTCAATGAAATTCGATAGCTGATACCACCACATCAAAGAACCACTTATTTGCCATCTCGTACCGCTCCGGAGACGTCGAAAACGTAAACACGTAGCCCCTATTTCGATGAGAGAACCCTATTTGGCGTAATTTCTTAGGCACCGACTGTTCCAAAGCATGAATATGCTCGAAAGCCCTTTTGTTCTTCTCCTTGCCTAAGGTTATCCACTTCATTGAGATCCGCCGATATTGCCGAAGAGGGGGAGGGTTGGACTCCAATTCCTCTTTAGCTTGAGCCATGTCTGAATCTGTCAGGTTTTGATCCATCTTAACATTACATCTTTCGCCGGGAATCCCAGAATTCACGAGCCATAGTGGAGTTTCAGAGGAAATACGCGGCCTCATGGGACCCGGATTATCGCCGTCGTATACCTCGACCCACCTTGGCAAATGCAGGGTTATACCCCATTGCGACTTTGCATAGTGTTTGAGAAAGGCCGACGGCAACGGTCCCGAGAGGAGCGGCTCCGCAATGTCTAATGAGGGAAACAGCGATCTGCCGAAATTTTTCATTACGAGAGCTTCGATATGCTCATACATGACATGATCGGAATCAGCGACATCCAGATATCCATGACTTCGGGCTCCCAGTGCCGCACAAAAACGTACACCTGAGTTCAGCTTAGGATTGGCGATTATCTTATCGAAGAATTCTTTCAGGTCATCGTTGTAGCGATCCTTGACTTGGGGCAGGAGCGCCATAGCATAAACTATGCCGACTGCCACTTGAGCTTCACCAGTCCTTGTTTTAGCATTGAACTCTTGAATGAGGGTTGGAATCCATTTACGCGCTGGAGGTCCTACAGATCGAAAGACCCTAGCAGCATTGACTAAAAAGGACTTTTTACACAGATACTTCAACGCCTCCCCAAGCGCCGGTTCAGCGTCTCTACCTAGGGACTCAAGTTTTGACAGACAAGTGTTCCGATCAGTCCAGAACTTCAAAGGTGAGGCCTGCAAGCCTTTAATGAGTTTGTCCAATTCTAGTTGCTGTCTAGAGACAGTCATAGGCGACCTCCTTTCGTTTAGGGCATAGACGCCTAACAAGTCTTATGCTGATACAGCATAATATCCTGGTTGTCCGCGTAAGACGCAAGCAGAAATAGGAGACAATACCGCCGTAATGGGCTTACTTGCGATGACTTACAATGAACCACTGATTGGGCCTGGTGCTTTCCAGAAAGTGAGGGAACAATTGACTGAAGAGAAGGAAAACTGAATATTGGTACTCTCAGAAGGACGTTCAGGTATACTATCCTACGCCTGAGCGCCAAAAGAGAAAAATTGAAACCCGTAAGTCGTTCGTGCGCCTGTAGCTCAGAGGACAGAGCAAGGGGTTCCTAACCCCTGCGCCGCAGGTTCGAGTCCTGCCAGGCGCACTTGACTTCGACGAGCACAGAAAGGGATCTTCGTGGCTGCGAAACGATTAACTCGCAAAGAAATTGTCCAGGAAGACATAATCCAGGCCTTTCTCACTGGCATGTTGAGGTGGGCTGCTGCGAACAGCTCTGTCCTGGCCACTTTCTTCGGGATTTTCTTGCTTTCAATCGGGGGAGCCTATGTCTGGCAAAACTACCAAGGGAGTCGCTCTGAGGAGCTTCAAGTCCAATTTGCTGAAGCCCTGGAAATCTACCACGCTCCCGTCAGCGAGGAGACGACCGGGGTAAGCGAGGATCAAACCGTTCCCTCCGCATATCAGTTCCAATTTGATCAAGAACGTCGAGTGGAAGCCCTGGGACATTTCAGGACCATCGCGGAAGATCATCCGAACACTGACCTCGGTCTCCTGGCCCGCTACTACATGGCTCTGATCAAACAAGAAATGGGCCAGACGGAACAAGCTGAGGGGGACTTGACTTTCGTGATGGAGAATTCATCTCAACCCCACATCAAATACATGGCTCGGCATCTCCTGGTCCGACTTGCAGAATCGAACGACGACCGTCAGCGAGCCACAGCTTTGCTGGAGGAAATACTCCTGGAAGCCAGCGGCTTCTTCCCAAAGGACACGATACTCTTACAACTCGGGCAGAATCATGAGGCAGCGGGTAATGCTCAGGAAGCTGTGGTATTTTACCAGAGATTGACCACCGAGTATCCGACCAGTGTGTACTTCCAGGAGGCTCAAATTCACCTCCAGCAGCTTGCGGCGGAGAACAACTGACCCAGTAACGCGGGTGTTCAGGGAGGTCAAGCTCGAGGCCGCACAAGCCCTTCGACCGCAGGCGTAGCCTAGGCTACGTCGAGGATCGAAGGGCGCGGAGAACGAAGAGCTTGACCTCCCTGGACGCCCGCGCTAAAGATTGCGGTCTGAAAGTAACCTACATCCGTCATGGGTGACCGCAACAGCGTCCTCGATTCGCACACCGTACTGGCCAGGCAAGTAAATTCCCGGCTCGACAGTAAAAACCATCCCTTCCTGAAGCTCGCGAGGTCTGCGGTGGGATATCACCGGTAACTCGTGCACCTCCAGACCGAGACCGTGGCCGGTACTGTGGCCAAAGTTCTCTCCGAATCCATGCTGTGAGATGACGCTGCGCGCGGCGGCATCGATTTGGTCGGACCGTGCCCCAGGTTTAATCAGGGCAAGAGCCTTCTCCTGAGCTTCCTGGACCACTTGATAGATGGCGGGTCGTTTCGCCTCGGGAGACAGGTGAATGCGGGTGAGATCACTGCAGTAGCCCTGGTATTTGAGGCCAAAGTCAATCAAGACATACTCGTTTGATTCGATTCTCTTGTCCGTCGAAGAGGCGTGAGGAAGGGAAGTCCGGGGTCCTGAAGAAACGATGGTTTCGAAGGCGAGACCCTGACCTCCCGCTTTGCGGAGCTCGAACTCAAGGATCCCGGCCACTTCCGCTTCTGTCATTCCTGGCCGGATCCTTTCTGCGAAGTGCTGGTAGGCAGTTTGAGCAATCTGAAAGGCCCTTTCCAGGAGCTGTATTTCTCCTTTGTCTTTGATCATGCGCATTTCTTCAATCAGATTGCGGGTAGGGACCCACTCAATGTTGGTCTGCCAGGACTGGACTCGAAGCACGAAGTCGTAAGAGATATGGTGGGCTTCCAGGCCGATCCTGGGAGTGTGACCCTGGAAGCGTGCGGAAGTCGAGAGAAAGGCTTTGAGAGTGTCCTCGAGGGACTTCTCCGCCAACATACTCTGGCAGTTGCGGGTCTCGGAATCTGCCTGCTCGATGTAGCGTGAGTCCACAATCAGATGGCTTTCTGTAGCCAGGCAGCAGGCTATACCGGCAGACCCGGTAAAGTTAAAGAGGTAGCGTAGATTGGGTGGGTGGGTGACCAGAAAACCGTCCAGGCGATGGGCTTCCAGACCCTTTAGCCATCGCCTGAAGCGGGTTCCATTCTCGGGCAAATCACTTCTGGATACGGGCGGTAATGAAGAACAGGATTTCGCGGGTCTCCCGATTGTTACTGCGGGTTTTGAACAGGTTTCCAATCACCGGGATCCTTCCCAGACCAGGCACGCGGTCTTCACTCTCACTCTCTTCCTGGAGATAGATG
>JAPUKI010000134.1 GCA_027295745.1 Acidobacteriota bacterium | reverse complement strand
AGCTACGGGAATGCCCCATTCCGCTGCACTCTCCAGGTAGTCGTTATGAGCGTGCGTGTACCACCCAGCAACATCCACCGTCTGATAAGGCCGAAATCTCCACTGGTACATTCGAGGTCCGACTCCCAGTAGTGCATGCTCTGCGATCAGCCCTAAAGAGTCCCGGTACACAGTTACCCGTGTTGTCATGTCCAAATCAGCTGTCTCAAAGCGGGACACAAGCGCATCGATTCCAACCCAGCAGGTCACTGCAAGGACAGTAAAAAGCAGGATCCAGGCCACAGCTCCTGGCAGTCTGCCCGTCCTGTCACTGGATCTTGCCAGACTCAAAAGAATGGCAATAAACGCCAGGGTGGCTACAAACACCATAGTCCCCGCCCGGGACAGAGAAAGAAAAACCGCCAGCCCCATAAATGTAATACTTAAAATAATAACCCAGCTCCGAGCATAGGCTTCGGAGCGGGGGAGCTCTCTGGCTCCACGACGCGAAAAGTTGGCAAAGAGTCCTCCTATTGCTATGGGTATGGTCATATTCAGGAGACCGGCGAAGTGGTTGCGATTGGTGAAAGTGCCTCGGGCGAGAGATTCGATTCCACCGAGAGTCTGGATCAATCCATATAGGGCTTCAGCACCACCTAAAATGACCAGAAACAGAAAGAAATTGCGCACCTTTTTCAAGTGGCCCTCAGCAAGCACAAGCGTAAGGGAAAGGGTCAGCCATCCCAGGCAAGCGATCACGAAGCCATGCCCGTTCAACGTTGGCTGAAAAATGACGGGTACCAGCAGAAAAAGACCGGTGACCAGCAGCGCAAATAGGCGGTAGTTTCCACAGGCTCCCAGAGGTAACCTTAACGCAGCAATAACCGCGGGAAACAGCAAAAAGATAAAGAGTCGATAATAGGTCTGCGGTTCCTTAGCGCCATACAGAAACAGTCCCCAAACCAACGTCCCCCCAAAAAGTATTCCCACTATCGGCCTCGCCCGAATCATCCGTGCTTATCCTTGCCAATTCCGCGTCATCAGTGGGAATTTTCGTGTGGTTCCCTGGGTTAAATTCGGGGGACCCGTGGGATTAGCGGATTGCCCCCCAGATGATGCTACCCGACAACGTTGCGGGAATGATCTGCAGTAACCCATAGCCAAGGCTTTTCGCCGTGCTTCCAGGAATAAAGATAATATCGTTGGGCTGGACCAGAAAGTCGCTTTTTTTTCCCTGGATGATGTCCGAAAAGTTCACCGCCATCTCCTGGCGTTCTCCCTTCCCGTTATAGCGCACCAGAATGCCTTTGTCGGTCTTCGCTGTCTTCATGGGCCCACCTGCCCAGGTTACTGCCTGGGAGACAAAAACATCATTCTGGGGTGGGATTTCAAAGGCTCCGGGCTTCGTCACCTCGCCAACAACGTAAAACAGCTCCATTTTTCTTTCTGGAATGTGAATCACGTCACCACCTTGAATCGGAATGTTGAGCGAAAAATCCTCGCCCTCAAGCAGCTCCTTCAAATCGATCTCTACAACCTCTAACTGCGCCGACTCACCGTTAGTTCGGCTGGGGTTAATGCCTTCGTTGTCCGTTCCTGAACCTCTGCGCCGAACCAGTGCGTAATCCGCCGCCCTTTCTATCTCCAGACCCCCTGCCATGGCGATTACATCAATCAGGTTGAGCTGGTAAACCATCTGATACTGTCCCGGTTGCCTGACCGCACCCAGGACGAACACCGGCTGCGAACGGTATTCTTTCACGAACACAGACACCTGAGGATTGCGGATTAAACGACCCTCTAGAGTGGATTTCAACTCGTGTCCCAATTCGGTAGGAGTCAAACCCGCTGCGGTAATACTACCGATAAAAGGAAGGTTGATCTGCCCAAGGGAGTCAATCCGTAAACTGTAGTTGAAGTCCTCAACCCCAAAGATACTCACTTCGATCAAATCCCCGGCACCCAGGCGGTATTGCGAGGCGGATCTGTCCAGAAAACTCAACTGCTGAATTTGCTCATTCCAATTCCTGTTCTGCTGCCCAAGACCCTGGCCCCAGCTCAAAGTGGTCGAGACACTCCAAATAGCAATCCAAAAAACGCTTCTTTTAAACATGGCCCTCTCCCATCCACAATCAGCCGACATGGTCCGCCTGATCCGTGGTTTCATGGTATCCATAGTCGTAGTAATGCCGATAATAGTAGTAATAATCCGAGCTCTCCATATCTACATTGTTGATTAGCGCCCCAAGAATCTTGGCTCCTACATCCCGTAGATGAGCATCAGCTCTCCTCACCGCATCCCGCGGGGTCTTCCCCCCATGAATCACCATGACTACACCATCAACCTGCGGCGACAGCACCAGGGCATCCGTCACCGACAGAACCGGAGGCGAGTCGATGACGATGTATTCGAAATATTGAGCGAGCAGACGCAAGACCTCCTCCATCCGCTCCGATCCCATCAGTTCAGCTGGGTTGGGTGGGATCGGACCTCCAGGTAAGACAAACAGGCTCCGAACCGCTGTTTGCCTTATCTGTGAGGAAAGGTCTGAATTCCCCGAAAGGAAGGTACTCATCCCGTCGCTCCTACCCATACCAAACCGCCTTGCCAACATAGGCTTTCTCATATCAAGATCGATCAATAAAGTGCGAGCGCCCGTCTGAGCAAAAACGATGCCAGCATTGATGGCTGTCGTCGTTTTCCCTTCGCCCGTAAACGAGGATGTTACAAGAATGGTCTTGGGCTGCTGGCCAGAAGAGGAAAGCACAAGAGAAGTCCTGAAGGAACGATAAGCTTCCCAGATTCGAGAGCCTGCAGGCGTATAAGGGAGAATTGCGGCACTCTGAGCATCCGTTGCTCCAGCCGGCAATAGGTGTGTTGTCCCGTCCCTCGGCTTGCCTATGGCCGGAATTACCCCAAGAGAAGGCAAAGCCAGCAACTCCTCCACCTGGTCAGGGGTCTTTAACGTATCGTCAAGATACTCGGTCAAAAAGGCCAGGCCGACCCCCAGCATGAGACCCACCATAAGACCCAGCGCGAGATTGAGTCCCTTGCGTGGCCGATACACCTCCCGTGGAACTTCCCCTCGATCCACAACCTGGATGTTGCTTGATTTCAGCCCCGCCGAAACCCCAGCCTCTTTCAGACGCTGCAGCAGTCCTTCGTAGAGCTGTTTGCTGGTCTCCACTTCACGCCTCAGGATATTGTATTGAATGGAGTCTTCGTTGAGCTGATTGGCGAGCTGTTTGTGTTCCTCCAGAGCGCTGGAGAGCATCTGGTAATGATCCTGGGCTACCCGGTACTCAATCTTGGCCTCTCGGATGGTATTTTCTTTTTCTCTCCCAAGCTGTTCCCGGACTTCGTGGATTTCCTTACCGGCATTCTGGACTTCGGGCCAATCAGGTCCAAAGCGCTCGGACAGACTTGCCAGGTTTTGCTCTAACTCAAAAAGGCGCTTTTGCAGGTCAATAATCAGATCATTCTTGAGACTTTGGGGAAAGTTCTCAACGGTGGCATCCTTCACCACTTGGTAACGCGCGGTTTTCGAGATCAAATTCGCTTGAACCCTGGTCCTTTCCTGGTTCAGATCGGCCAGCTTTTGAAGAACGATATTTCCCCGCTCGTCGATATTCAGAATGCCGTGCTGACGCGCATATCGGGTCAGATCTTCCTCCGAGTGCTCCACTGTGATCTTGAGTTGCTCGAGCTGCTTCTGAAGAAAATCCGTAGCCCGAATGGTGGCTTTGTATTTGTTCTCAAAGTTCTGCTCGATGAACTCCTCCACTAAGGTGTTGATCACCTTTGCGGCGAACTCAGGTTGATGGGAGTTGTGACTGACGTCCACCAGACGGG
>JAPUKI010000133.1 GCA_027295745.1 Acidobacteriota bacterium | reverse complement strand
CGGGCGGTTGCCGTTGTCGATATCCAGTCCCAGGAGCTGACCGTGGTACCACCACCTTTCTTTCTCTCCGGATTTCGACCCACCACCCGTCCCGCTTTTGCCAGCGACGGTTCCCGGATGTTCGTGGCCGCGGCTTTCCGCGATTTTCTGCTCGATTTTGATATCACCCAGGGCGCCTTCACGCGCTTTATCAACATCGGCCCCAATGTGGAACGGGAGACCGATGGGATCAGGTTCACGGTTCCAGCCGCCACCCTTGATCTGGCCTGGTTGCCGAACGGATCCCTGTTCACGGCAGTCAAGTTCAATGCCAATGTTGTCGATGTGTTCAGGGATACCCGCAGATTCTGGATTCCCCGTCTTCTTTCCAACGAGGAGTTCTTTACCGGCATCACCCTGGCCAATACCTCCTCACGTGTTGCGACGGTCACAACAAGGGCCGTGAATACCGGGGGCGGAGCCCTTACGGACGATCCCAATACGGAGGAGGTTGGCGACTTTGTGCTGCCCGAGGACATCGTCCTGGGAACAGACCAGCAAACCTCCTTTACCATTCGTGAGCTTTTGCAGGCAACACCCGACTCAACCATCGACGGATGGCTCAACTTCGACAGCGATGAATTTGCAATGGCAAGTTTTTTCCTGATCGGAGATAGGCAACTCAGGCGCCTGGATGGAGGGCTGGCCAACTTCAGGACTTCAACCGAACTGATTTTCCCCGAAGTGCAGGTGCGCGACGGCTTCGCGACTGAAGTCTCTCTGTTGAACCCCAATCTCGAGAGCACCGACGCCACCCTGAGTCTTTTCAGCAGCGAAGGCGAACTGATCGAAGAGATCTCCAGTGCGTTGCCGCCCGGCGTCCTGACCTCACCTCCTTTGCGCGAACCGGATCCGGAAGCGGAGGTCCGAACCGCGGTGTTCACAGAAGAGGCCTACGAAAACTTTGTCGACGGATACGTGCGGGTCTCCAGTCAGACAGGAATTCTTGCCTTTGAGCGCTACTTCGACATTGAACGCCTGGCAGGTCTGAATGGAATTCCGGTTGGGCCGGAGACGGAACTGGAAACAACGTTGTATATTCCCGAGGTCGAGGCCTTCGCGGGTGCCGAGACTTTTCTCAACCTGATTAACGCCGGCACGGGTACCGTTAGCCTCACCCTCTCACTGAAAGGAAATCAGGGAGAAGATCTGGCAGTGCCCGTGGAACTGCAGATGGAAGCGGCTCATTCGATCAGGAAAAATGTGGTCGAACTTTTTAACCTGGTGGATCAGGGAGCCGTGACGGGATGGATCCTCATTGAAACCGACATTCCCGGAATCGTGGGTAATGCCGAAGTACATAGTGTTTCCGGGCAGGCGATGACCAGCTTCCTGCTTCAAGGTTCCCCGATGGAAACCTTCGTCTTTTCCCATGTGGTTCAACGTTTCGGTATATCCACACGTCTTATCCTTCTCAATCCGGGTCCTACCGCCGCCAACGTGCAAGTTGAAGTCTACAGGTCTGACGGCCTCTTGCTGGACAGTCTCTCTTTGTCGATTGCACCCTCCCAGCGGGAATCGCGGTTGTTGAAGGAACTCTTTCCCCGTTTACCCGATCTGATCGGAGGTTCCATCCAGATCTCATCCGATCAGGGCCTTGTCGGACTCGAGCTTTTCTTCGCAAGCAATCCCCACTTTTTGGCAAGTGTTCCGGCCCAACCCATCAATCCTTAGCCCGGATGATGGATAGGTTTTGGTGACGAAGTGCCACAAGCAGCGTGGATGTTTCTGGCACTGCAGTAGAAAATTTGTGCATGATCCCGGCTAGAAAAGGGTCCGTTGGGTACATTAAAGTAGAATGTGCCATAATGAAGTACGCATGAAACGCCTGACGGTGTTGATTCTCTTTACCTTTCTTGGCTCCGGGTACTTCTTTGCCCAAACCCCTGACCTGGCAGGATCCTATTACCATTTCAGTCTGGCCAAGATGCACGAATCTCGCCAAAACTACCGTGAAGCCATCTCCGAGTTCGAGAAAGCCATTCCTCTCGATCCGACAAGTGGCGCATTGAGAGTGGAGTTCGCTGAGACTTTATGGGAAGCCGGAGAGAACAGGCGCGCCATACAGGAGTGCCAGGAAGCCATCAAACTGGATCCTGAGAGCAGTGCTCCCCACTTTCTCCTGGGCCGTATCTATTCCACTCTTCGCACCGCAGATCAGGCTCAGGCACTGGATCGGGCCATCGAGGCGTTCGAGCGAACGATTGAGCTGGAGCCGGATCACGTCCGGGCACTTTACGACCTGGGCCGACTTCATCTAGCCAAGAAGAATTACCAAAAAACAGTGGACATCTTGAATCGGTTTAGTCAGCTGCAGCCCTGGACGTCTCAAGCCTACTTGTTGAAAGCCAGAGCACATATTGAGCTCAACGAGATACAAGAGGCTATCGAGTCGCTGGAACATTCCTTCGCCTATGATGAAACCAATCTTGAAAACCTCAAATTGCTGGGGAACCTGTACGAGCAGGCAGGTCAACGTGAGAAAGCGAGCGAACTTTATGGCAAGTCGCTCGATAGTACGACTGATCCCGATATTCGATTCCGGCTGGCGCTTTTGCTGACTGACCAAAATCAGTTTGTCGAGGCGGCATCCATCCTCCAGGAATTGGTGAAAGACTTTCCGAAGAACGTTCGCATCAATATTTCCCTGGCTCGAGCGCTGCGAGGAAACAACAAGTATGCTGAGGCAGCTGAGGTCATCAAGACGGCATTGCAAGACGATCCCAACCACTACAGGCTCAATTATGAGCTGGCTGAGCTTATGGCATTTTTGGGAGAGCGCCAGGAAGCCATCGAACGCTTCCTCCACTTGCGGGACATGAGCGATTCGAATCAAAGGATCAATGCCATTGACCTCAGCCTGGCACGCCTCTATCAACGGACGAGGCAGTTTGACAAGGCTGTTGAGCTGTTGCAAGCCGTTGTCCGAAAAAATCCTGGCGATGAAATCGCCAGGCTACATTTGACTTATGCCCTCAAAGACGCTGGTCGGCTCGAGGAGGCTCTGAGCCTGAGTGAACAGCTCTTGGAGGGGAGCATAGCCCAATCTTATGAAGAACAGCCCAACAAGACTTATCTAGTGGTTGCCCATGCACAGATGCTCTCCGCAGACAATCAGTTGGAAAAGGCCGTGGCCCTGCTCAACAATCAGATCGCTCAATCTTCGAGTCCGGAAGAATTGTACCTGGTGGCCAGCCAGCTTTATGTGGACCACGAAAACCACAAGGAAGCGGAGCGGATGATTAGAGACGGGATGATGCGGTTCCCAGACAGCGAGGATATGCGGTTCCGACTGGGAGCCGTGTACGAAGGACAGGGAAAACTGGAGGAAACCGAGGCTGTTTTTCAAGGTATCCTGAAGAATCATCCCCAACATGCAGGTGTCCTCAATTATCTCGGCTACATGCTCGCCGACCGGGGTCTTCGCTTACTCGAATCACTGGATTACATCAACAAGGCCGTGGAGATCGAACCGCACAACGGTGCCTATCTGGATAGCCTTGGTTGGGTCTACTTCAAGCTCAATCAACTGGAACTGGCAGAAACCAACCTTCTTCTGGCACTTAGACTCAGCGACAGCGACCCGACGATTTACGACCATCTGGGAGATCTTTACTCTAAGCTGAAACAGTACGCTCGAGCTCGAACCTACTACCGACACTCCGTCTCCCTTGCCGAGAACGAAGAACAAGAGAAAGTTCAGAAGAAACTGACTGACCTGGAACTCCTTCTTGGAAAGAATCTCTGACCTTCAGGTCGAATCAAGTTGAGACGACTATCCGTTCCTTCCTTCGCAAAGATCAATTGGACTCTCAGAATTCTGGGTCAGCGTAGTGACGGCTATCAACAAATCAGGACCATCTATCAGACCGTTGACCTGTGTGATGAGCTTGTCTTTGAAACGACCTCTAACCGGGAAATTGAGCTTGAAATCGAAGGGAGAAAGGTAGCTTCCGGAAAAGACAACCTTCTCTACCAGACTGCTGATCTGCTGAGGCAGACCACCGGATCGCGGGCAGGCATCAGGATTAAGCTGCAGAAAAAGATCCCTGTCGGAGCGGGTCTGGGGGGAGGCTCCAGCAACGCAGCCCTGGCCCTGTTGGCTCTGAATCAGTTGTGGGACAGTAAAATCGGTGAGAAAGAACTCGTCGACCTGGCGGTCCAGTTGGGCTCGGACGTTCCCTTTTTCCTTGTGGGTGGCACCGCCGTTGGGTGGGGACGAGGAACAGAGTTGGTTCCCTTGCCCGACCTGCCGCAGCAGAAAAGTCTCCTCTTGTTGTATCCCCATCTTGAGATTTCCACCCGCGAGGCCTATGCCTTGGGAAAGTGGGGAACATACGGTGGGACAGGGAAATTGACAAGGGAATGGGCGGACACTACAATGCGAGATCTTCTCCGGGCCGTGGGCCCAAAGGGAGATGGTTGGTCTTTCCTGGCAAATGATTTCGAAGACGTCCTTTTCGCACATTACCCTGTTCTTGTTGAGGCTCGGGAGGCCCTGAAAAAGGCAGGCTGTGAGCGAGTGATGCTGTGCGGGAGCGGATCAACGCTTTTGGGGTTTGGCGGTGACAAGCAGGTGAAGGAAGCAGCTGCAGTCATGACGCGAGCAGGAATCGGAGAGATTTTTTGCTGTCGTACTCTTCCCCGAAAACACTATAGGCAAATTCTTACGAACTCAGGTTTGCTCTGGTTATAGTCATGTCCAACCTCAAGGTTTTTTCTGGCAGCGCGAACCTTCCTCTGGCTCAGGAAATCTGTGATCATTTGGGCGTCGCTTTGGGACAAGTGAAGCTCAAGCGCTTCAGTGACGGTGAAGTAAATTTTCAGATTCTGGAGAATGTGCGAGGGAAAGATGTCTTCATCATTCAGCCCACATCTCCGCCCGTCAATGAAAACCTCATGGAACTGCTGATCATGATTGATGCCTTCAAAAGGTCATCAGCCCAGAGGATTACAGCCGTCATCCCCTACTACGGGTATGCTCGCCAGGATCGAAAGGACAAACCTCGGGTACCGCTCTCTTCCAAGCTTGTAGGGGATTTGCTTTCTGCGGCGGGGA
>JAPUKI010000132.1 GCA_027295745.1 Acidobacteriota bacterium | reverse complement strand
AAGAGAACCCGCACCAGATGATCTTCCTGGTAGCGTCGGGCCACGATGTCGGTCAGAGTAACGACCTCAGGATGGCGTGAGAACTTCCAGATCTTGTATCCGACGGTGGGAAACAAGATTCCCAGAAAGAACATCTCTCCTGCCGCCAATGAAGCGTAGCCAAGACCTTGTGAGTAGTAAATGCCGACAGAGCCGAGAAAGGTGAAGGCACTGAAGTTGGTAGCCGCGTAGGTGGCCAGGCCAAGCCAGGGGCCCAAACTCTTACCCGCCGTATAATACTCCTGGAGAGTGGCCCCGCGCATATGTCGGCGTCCCAGCCAACCCAGAAAGATCGTGATCGAAAGGTAGGCAAAGAAAAAGACGGTGGCGAGGACCTGGGGAGACATGGCCCTTCAATCTTCTCGATTCAATCTGTCCTTGATGTAAAAAGTATAGATGATGAGATAGAGAACGCAGATTCCGACCGAGAGAACGAAGTTGATGGGCCAACCGTGGATGTCGCCCTCATAGGTAGGGTAGGAGAGCATGGAGAGTATAAACAAGACGACGAGAATACAACTCCACTTGCCCCAGCCCCTCATGCGATCATTCCCTTCGCAGTCCTAAGACCAGTCGTTCCCCTCAGCTAAATCAACGGCAAATATGATTGAGCCGGGCTAATGGATCCCTTTACGACTTCACGACTTCCGGCAAGCCTTTGTAGTCTTGCAAAGCTTCCAGGTTCACTGCTTCCACCACGTCTTCGGGCACACTGCAGCGAGGGGGAAAGAATGTGGGCGGAGCCGGCTTCGTCATATCCAGGATCATCTTTGTTTCCAGGTGTTTCTTGTGCCGGTCCTTGGAGCGTTCATCGCGGTCGATGTCGTAGTTGTTTGGGCTGAGGTGCCCGCCCATGGCGTAAGGAATGATGGACAAGTCGCGATCGGCCTGGAAACGAGTGCACATACACCAGAGCACCTCGTTTTCATCGAAGACATCTACATCATCGTCCACCACGAATACATGTTTGATCAGAGGATCTACACCAAAGGCAGCAAAAGCAACCTGTTTGGGCTCACCGTCGTGGTGCTTATGGAGTGAGATGTAAGCGTGTCCACGACCCATCCCGGAGACCGGCAAGTTCACCCCCGTCACCGTCGGTATCACTTCGCGCACCCGGCGGTACACGCTGCCCATGCGGGGTAGGGCGCCCAGGCAGGTGTGTTCGACATGGGCGTTGAAAATAGTCTGGTAAATAGCGTCCTTACGCATGGTGATGGCAGTGATCTTCACGTAGGGCATGGGACCGATGCCCGTGTAATAGCGGGGATACTCGCCAAAGGGCCCCTCCTCGCGCATAGCGTCGAGGTTCGTATCGACGATACCCTCGATGACAATTTCGGCACGTGCGGGAACGGGAAGATCCACCGTCTCGGCGGGCACCACCTCTAAAGGTTCGCCCAGCAAACCGCCGGCGGCCAACAGCTCGCCGCCGATGCCGGCCAGCTTCGACACGCCGGCCATGGGGAAGACGGGGTGGTGGCCGACCACAATGGCCACTTCCATGGGTTTACCCAGCTCACGCATTCGACGCAGAACAAAGCTGCCATGGTGGGCAGGGTTAGGCATAAACCCCAACTCTTTGTTGTTTTGCATCTCGTGACGGTAGATACCTGCATTGATCTTGCCACTATCGGGATCTCTCACGATGCAAGGACCTGCGTCCACGTAATATCCGGAATCGAGTTCGTTGTGCCAGACAATGGGAAGTTTGCTCAGGTCGATCTGGTCGCCTGTCCAGATGACCTCCTTGACCGGGGCTTCACTTCGCTTCACCTCAACGGGTGGGACCCCACTTGCCTCGCGTGTCCCGTACACTTCAACCATGTTCGCGACAGTCGCATCAATGCTGAGAGCCAGCCGCTCATAGCTGGCGCACAGGTTGATAAGGACAGGCAGTTCGGAGCCCTTGACGTTGGTAAATAAGATTGCCGGAAACTCGGGGTAGCCAGGATCTCTCCTCAATTTCTCAACGAAGGCGGTAATTTCCCACTTGCGGTCCACTTCCTTGTCCACCACCTTCAGCTGGTTGGGATAAGTTTCAGAGAGCTGCGCTAGATAGGTTCTTAAGTCTTTTGCCATACCGGGGTCCTTTCTTCCGTTAAAATTGATGAAAGAGTGGCGGCCGTAACAGCCACACTTGAACTCAGGCTTGCCTAATACTGTGCCTGTAGAAACTCTTTATCAGTTGTTTCAGGATAGGGTCCTTCCACCCAGAACCGCTTCCAAGCATCCTTTTTTATACCTCCTTCGGGGATCTTGTCAAGCCGACCACCTGTGATTAAGCCAACTTTTTTCGCCGTCTAGTCGTGAGCTTTTGGATGGTGCCTTCCTGCATGAGCGTTTCCCCCGGACCTGCGTACCGGGCTGTGTCGCGCCTGCTATGAATGTGAAGGCAGTTGAAGGGCAGATTTGCGTATTGTTTGCCCGGGGGATTTCCCAAGGATCGAGTCTGTACCCGGAAGATTTAGCCAAAAGGTGAGTTCTCCATGCCGATGCACTGAAGCGGAAAGAACCCATCATCGTAGAAGATGGAGGTTTCTTGGTTTTAGAGTCTCTCATCTTCAGTTGTTTTTTAAACATGCATTGAGAGGGCTAGAAAGTTCCTTCCAGCTGATTCCACAAATCCATCCCGTTCAAGAAAGTGAAATAGACGGCCAGCAGAACCAGTAAAATCATCACCGTATTGGTAAACCAGCCATTCTTATATTCACCCATCAGGCTCTTATCGTTGGTAATTTTCAATAAGGTAAGCGCCAAGACCGGGATCATGACCACAACCACAGAACTTACCGTTAAAACCAGCCATATGGGTCGTACCTCCGTGAAGACGATATAAAGTGGTGAAAACGACCAAAGGATGAGGGACCAACGGTAGATGGGGTCCCGCTTCACATCCTTGGCTTCATCTCCGCTATTTGAAGGTTTCTTGAACCGGGGAATGAAAGAACGGCAGATATCGGTGATGATGAGCCCGTAGCCTGCGGTGGCACCCACAAAGGTGGAAAAAGTGGCTCCCAACAGACCCAAGCCGAAGATGATCAGTCCCACCACACCCAGAGCCTCAGAGAAAATCCGCACCAGGTCCTCCGCACCCTCCAGCTCGATCCCCTGTGGGCGAATTGTTCCTGCTGCCGCAATCTGAAGCAGGGTTCCCATTAAAAATAAGCAGATGATGCCGAAGGCCAGATCAAAGCGCTGTTGTTTCAGGTAGGAAACACCTTTCCAGCCCTTTTCGTGAATAAAGTAGGCATAGGTCAGGTTGGTCATGGAGCCGGCTTCGGTGCCGATGAGCGCCATCAGGACGAAAAGCGCGCTGTACAAACCCTGGGTTCCAGGAATGGTCGGCACCAACATGCCCCGCGCAATTCCTGCCGGATCTGGATGGGAGAGCAAGGCCGCTACCACCAGCGCGCCTCCCATGAGCCCCATCAGGACTTTACAGAATAACTCAATGGCCGAGTAACCGCCCCAGTACATCAGCGCGAACCCTGCAAAAGTAAAAAAGAATGCCCATATTTGCATGCTCCATTCGGTGGGCAGGTGAAACAAGAGGTCTGCTGCACTTCCCATCATCAGGATCAGGAATAGATTGTAGAAATGCCTGAGGAGAATGACAGCAATCAAAACCACCCAGACCACCCAGTTGCCTAGCCGCGCGTAGCCTGTAATCAGGCTTTCTCCCGTCACCAGGACGTATTTGGCCGAAGTATTGACCCACACGAAGCGAAAAACAAGAGTGAGTCCGAGAGCCCAGATCAAGGCGTAACCGTAGCCTGCTCCGGCGGCTGAGTTGGAGACAAGGTCCCCGGTACCCAGTACCGTTAGCGCGTAGACAAAGCCGGGACCCAGGACCAGAAACCGTGTAAGTAACTTACGAGGCAAATCGCAAGCAGTATGCCATCGCTGGATTCACTTGGGTATCTCTTTCTCATGAATGGAGGGGTCAGGGTCTACGGCGGACTGAACCATCGTTACCAACCTGTGGCGGCGTAGGAGGCAAACACGTCCTTGGCCCCTACCAGGATTTTTCCGCTTTGGTTGCTGATTCGTAGCACCGCTTGATAAGACAATGTCCTGAAGTCCAGAATACTGGAAAGGAGACCATGGCGAATTTTGATGGGATCGTGGTGGGTGCCGGCGTAGCCGGTTCCACCACCGCTGCATTGCTGGCCAGACAGGGTTTTCGTGTCCTCCTGGTTGAAAAAGCGACCTTTCCCCGAGAGAAAATATGTGGTGAGGGCCTTATGCCGGCCGGGGCAAGGATTCTCAATGAACTGGGCATCCTCTCCGAGCTGCGGGCCCAGGGAGCTCAAGCCTTCTCGGGAATCCATTTTCATCTCCCCCGCAATCGTTGCATCGAACTGAACTTTGCTGAAGTTTCTCAAACAGCCCAGGGGTGGGTGGTCCCCCGAATGGTCCTGGATACCCGACTAGCTCGATTCGCGGCACAACAACCCGGAGTCCAATTGTGTGAGGCCTTTAGAGTGTTGTCTGCTCAGATCGGCGAAGGACAGGTGGAAGTGACCGGCCTCTATCAAGGTCAATTGCATACCCACAGGGCAAGGCTGCTGATCGGGGCCGACGGCATCCGATCGCGCTTCCACAACGGGTTTGGAATTCACCGCCACAAGCGGCGCACTCGCAGATTTGCCCTGAGCACCTCCTACGACCAGCTACAGGGTACGGGTGTGGTTGAGGTCCACTGCTGTGAGGCAGGAGAAGCCTACGTGGCTCCCATGGGCAAACGATCGGCTCGGATCACCCTGCTCCTTTTTGGCACGGCCCACCGCCCCCGGTGAGCACCCTTGTCGGATCTCTATTTTGAAAACCTGAGTCTCTTTCCAAGCCTGATGGAACGGCTGAAGAATCCCTATCCCCAAGGCCCGGTCCAAAGCACTGGAGCCGTCAGCTTGGAAGTCTCGCGCTGTCACGGCCATCGACTGCTCCTGGTGGGCGACGCCGCAGGAGCCGTCGATCCGGTC
>JAPUKI010000131.1 GCA_027295745.1 Acidobacteriota bacterium | reverse complement strand
GAAGATTCCCAGCTGCAGTGAGATCAAGGCCATAAAGCTGACGAGTTGAACCAGACCCATTGCCATAGCCATCCCCGAATAGCGGGCAATCTCGATTGGCCCGGACATGGCTCGCAAGGATGTCTTCCCAGTGAAAATTCTCCCCACCACTTCGAAGGTCAGTGCGGTTAACCGGTAGTTACGCTCCAGCGATTTCTTTGACGCCTCTAGCAGTCCATACTGCTCCAACTGCATCACCTGCACTGCGGTGCCAATGCGCCAGCGCTCCTCCGTTTGTAGAGCGGCGATGGTTAGCTCAAAAACCTGGTTGTCTCTGACAACTTCCAGCCGTAAAGGTAGTCCCTGGGAGGAGTTAATCAGCTCAGCACTTTCGTTGAATCCCCATGTGGTTGTGTTCCCCATCGTGACTGTGATGATCTCATCTCCAGGCTGAAGTCCGGCCGCAGCAGCAGGGGAGTCCGGTACAACGTCGCTGATGATGTAGTGAATGAACGGGTCAACTCCAATCGTCCCAGCTTCGAATCCTTCCATGATTGAAGTGGTAATTTCCTGCTCAAAAACCTTCCCCTGACGTTCTATGGTCAGCAGGAGCCTCTGATTGGGGCTGATGCTGATACGAAGTTGAGCCTCCTGCCAAGTGGGGACGGATTTTCCATCTATGGCCACGATGGTGTCGGTGGTCTGCAAGCCAGCCTGATCTGCTGGTGAACCCGCTTCGACGTTGCCAATCTTGGCTGGCTGCTGCAAGTACTGAGCGACTGGAACCCCTATCATATAGGTGGTCGCTAGTAGTATGAGAGCCAGAGCAATGTTCATGGCCGGTCCTGCCACCGCAACCATGAAGCGATGGCCTTTGGGATGCGACTGAAACTCCCCGGCGTCGCCGGTGAGTTTCTCATCGTAGTTCTCTCCAGCCATCTTCACGTAGCCTCCCAAGGGTAAGAGGCTAATCCGATAATCGGTGTCTCCTCTCTTAAAACCGATCAGTCGACGGCCAAAACCAAGCGAAAACACCTCCACCCGAATTCCAAATAGCTTTGCGGCTAGGTAATGTCCCATCTCATGGATGAAGATCATCACCCCAAGAACGAAGAGAAAGGCAAGGATGCTCTGAACGATGGAAGTTAAGGGAGCCAAGACAGTGTGATCTCCTAGTTTCTGCTTACCTCAACTATTGTCCGTTGGTTCAAAGAGATTTGTCAACTTACTCCCGAGTTAACCGCCTCCTGAGCCAGGTGACGAGCGTGACGGTCTGCCTCCAATACCGTCTCCAAGTCTTTGACGGGAGAAGGAATGTGTCGGTTCAGCACCTCCTCGATCACTTTGGCAATAGATGCAAAGGGAAGAGCCCGATCCAGGAAGCAGCGAACAGCGACTTCATTGGCGGCATTGAGAGCGGTCGGGTAGGTGTCTCCACTATCGAGAGCCTGATAGGCCAGGCGTATGCAGGGAAATTTATCGGTATCCGGAGCCTGGAATTCAAGCGCTGCAAGGGAGAGCAGGTCCAGTCGAGGTAAATTCGAGTTCCAACGTTCCGGATAGGCAAGTGCATAAAGAATAGCAGCGCGCATGTCTGTAATGCTCATCTGTGCCAGGACCGTGCCATCGATGAATTCAACCATCGAATGAATGATCGATTGAGGATGGATCACGATGGAAATTTGAGCAGGTTTCATGGCAAAGAGATGATGGGCTTCAATCACTTCTAGACCCTTGTTCATCAATGTGGCTGAGTCGACGGAAATCTTGGGTCCCATTCTCCAGGTGGGGTGATTCAAAGCCTCATCAACAGTGACACGTTTCAGCTGCTGTCTGGACTTGTGAAGAAAAGGTCCACCAGAGGCCGTCAAAACCAGTCGATGCACTTCTTGTTTCTTTGAGCCTCTCAAGCACTGATGGAGAGCACAGTGCTCGCTGTCCACCGGAAGCAGGTTGACCTGTGTACTTTGGACGATGGGCATGATCAACTCTCCTGCCATCACCAGGATTTCCTTGTTTGCCAAGGCCACGTCTTTCTTCTCCAGCAGCGCTCGGTAAGTCGGTATCAGCCCCGCCGCTCCCGAAATGCCTGCCAGCACGACATCCACATGGGGATGGGTTGCGGCTTCTACGACGCCCTCGACACCGGACAGAACCCGCATGTCGGGAAGGCGCTGCTGGAGATCTCGCGCTGCCTCTGGATCAGAAAGAGCGACCATTTCGGGGTGGTACTTCAGGCATTGCTGGTGAAGTAGCCCCAGACTTCTTCGAGCGGCCAGGGTTACGACCTTAAAGCGTTCCGGATAGAGATCAACCAGGCCCAGAGCGCTCTTTCCGATGGACCCTGTCGACCCCAAGATAGCGATTTTTCTCTTCTCGATGGATCGGCTCATTTTATCAGAACCAGGAGGGCATAATGGGCGGGAAGGGCAAACAGTAGACTATCGATACGGTCCAAGATCCCTCCGTGCCCCGGAAGCAAGGTGGAACTGTCCTTGATGCCTGCCCCGCGTTTGAGCATGGACTCAAACAAGTCCCCCACTGCACCCACCAATCCTAAGAATGCGCCAATCAAGACTAACTCAGCGGTTGACCAGGTGGTAAGGAAGTAGTGTCCGAAAGCCGTGGCGGCTAACAATGAACAGAGGAGTCCGGCAACGTACCCTTCAAGAGATTTGTGGGGACTGACTCGGGATGTCACCTTGTGCTTTCCCCACTTATGACCGACCCAAAATCCACCGATGTCACCCGCCCAGATGACAGAAAGGACCAGTAAGAGCTCTGGTATCTGATCCTGATGACTTTGAAAGCTTCCTGCAATGGATAGAGGGATGCCGATGTACAGGATGGCCATCAGGTTGCCTGACACGGAGAGGAATCCTCGTTTCATCTTTTGAGTCTGAAAGACACTGTGGCCCATACAGATCAAACTGCTGATGACAAGATAGGCCAGCACCCAGTCAAGAGAGAAAGTCCATACCCAAGGCAGGAGTAGAGTCAAGGGAAAGGTGAACCAATAGGTTTCAACTTCGTAGTGGGCCAGAATCCGAAGGAATTCGAAAACACTGAGACCCAGGAGAAGGTCAACCAGCAGGAGAAACAGGCTGGCTGGAAGGTAAAGAATGGCGGATAGGACCAAGGGCAGGAGAATCACTGCCGTGGCGATGCGCTGCATCATTGGACGCTGTGTAACGAAGCGAAGCGAAGTCCTCCGTAGCGCCGCTCACGTTTCTGAAATTCGAGAACCGCCTCCAGCAGGTGAAGTCCACGAAAATCCGGCCAGAGCACTTCGGTGACATAGATCTCTGCATAGGCGATCTGCCACAGTAGAAAGTTGCTCACACGCATTTCTCCACTGGTGCGGATCATAAGATCTGGCTCCGGAAGT
>JAPUKI010000130.1 GCA_027295745.1 Acidobacteriota bacterium | reverse complement strand
CGTCCCCCTGATCGCCACCAAAACCACCTTCAGCAAAACCGCAACCTTTTCATCCTGGTGATATGGGCTGTTTCTTGGGGAGTGGAGGGGCAATGGTGGCCATGGCTTAGCTCGCGGGTGTCTTCTGGGCCGTCTGCATCGTATAGTCCTGAGGTTCGCCCGGCACGCTGTATTCATAAGGTCCTCGATAAACCACCGGATACTTTCCTCCAAAGTTGTCATGGGGTGGGGGCGAGGGAATCTCCCATTCGAGGGTGGTAGCTTGCCACGGATTGTCCTCGGCCTTTTTGCCTCTGAACATACTCCAGAAAAGGTTGATAATAAAAATCAGTTGGGCAGTGATGGTGATGAATGCAGCGATGCTGATGAACAGGTGAATCGGAGCTAAGGGCTCGAGGAAATCAAAAGCGGTCAACTCAGGATAACGGCGTGGGTTACCCGCCATGCCCAGAAAATGCATGGGCGTAAAGATGGCGTACACGCCGATGAAGGTCAACCCGAAATGCACCTTTCCCCACAACTCGTTCATGTGCCGGCCGAACATCTTGGGGAACCAATAATAGGTGGCTGTAAACATCCCGAAGATTGAGGCCACCCCCATGATCATGTGGAAATGTGCCACCACGAAGTAGGTGTCATGGAGAAAGATATCAGTGGAAGGTTGATTCAGAAACAAGCCGCTGAGTCCGCCGGTGACAAACAGAGAGACAAAACCGATGGCGAACAACATGGGTGTGGCCAGGCGAATGTTGCCTCGCCACAGAGTTCCCAGCCAGTTAAAAGTCTTGATGGCGGAAGGGACTGCAATGACGGTCGTCAACAGGGAGAAAGCGATGGCGGTATAGGGACTCATGCCACTCATGAACATGTGGTGTCCCCACACCATAAAGCCCAGAATGCCAATGCCCAAAAGGGCATAGACCATGGCCCGGTATCCGAAGATCGGTTTGCGCGAGAAGGTGGAGAGAACCTGGGAAGTGACCCCCATGCCGGGAAGGATGGCAATGTAGACTTCAGGGTGACCGAAGAACCAGAAGAGGTGCTGCCAGAGCAGGGGAGACCCTCCCTTGTGATCAATCAGCTGGTCGCTGACGACCAGGCCAGCGGGGATAAAGAAACTGGTCCCTGCCGAGCGATCCATCAGCAAGAGAACGCCGGCAGCCAGCAGCACGCCGAAGGCCAGCAGTCCCAGAATGGCGGTGACGAACCAGGCCCACACGGTCAGAGGCATTCGCATCAAGGTCATCCCCTCGGCGCGCAGGTCGATGGTGGTGGTGATGAAATTCAAGGCCCCCAGCAAGGCTGCCACGCAGAAGATGGCGATACTGACGATCCACAATGTTTGACCTGTCCCCAGCCCGGGACCCGCGATTTCTCCCAGTGCGCTCAGAGGTGGGTAGGCTGTCCATCCGGATATGGGAGGACCTCCTGCCACAAAAAAGGCGGCCAACAGAACCACCAGTGCCAGAAAAGTAAACCAGAAGGAGAGCATGTTCAAGACCGGAAAGGCCATGTCAGCGGCTCCAATCTGGATGGGCAGGAAATAGTTTCCAAACCCGCCTTGGGGAGCAGTGGTCAAGACGAAGAAAACCATGATGGTCCCGTGAATGGTCAAAAAGGAGAGATAAAATTCCGGAGTCATCACGCCCCCGGGAGCACCTGTTGGGAACAAGGTTTCCAGCAGAGGAATTTCCGTGCCGGGCCAGACCAGATTAAAACGAATAAAGATCGACAAGATCATCCCCACCACAACCGAGAAAAGAGCTAAGAAGAAGTATTGAAGGCCGATGATCTTGTGATCCGTGCTAAAGATCCACTTTCGAATGAAGCCTGTTGGTGCTTCATGATGGACGACCTGGATACTTTGGGCGGCATCTGCCATAGTCACACTCTCCTGATTAGAATTCGGCCTGTTCCTCTAACCACTGGGCGTAATCTTGGTCCGATAACACCTCGAGGAAGCTTCTCATGCGATGATGACCCAGGCCACAAAGCTCGGCGCAGGCGATCTCATATCTCCCGACCTTTGTCGCAGTAAATCGAAGGGGAAGCATCATGCCCGGTACCGTGTCCTGCTTGATCCGCAGCTCTAGCACCGAAAAGCTGTGGGTGACGTCTTTGGAGCGCAGGAGTAATTCGATGGGACGGTTCAGGGGAACAGCCATGGTGGGAACCACCAGATCATCCTGTGCCGCCGGGTCTTCCATGTCCAACCCTAAGGGGTTTCCTGCGGCATCATCGATCAGCTCCGGCTGGATCTCCCCAAACTGACCATCGGGACCTGGGTACCGTATGTTCCAGGCAAATTGCTGGCCCGTCACTTCAATTTGAATGGCATCCTCAGGGGCAGCTTGAATGTACTGATCGAACCAGACCTGCAAGCCGAGCAGGACCATCCCGAAAAACAAAACCGTAGTGGCCAGGGTCCAGACCACCTCCAGTTTGTTGCTTCCATGGTAGTAGTAAGCCTTCTGACCCGGCCGCTCCCGATATCTCAGCACAAGATATCCCAGACCCAGTTGGGCCACGATAAAAATCACTCCCGTGACTATCAGGGTGTAGAAAAACTGTCTGTCTACGATCTCCCCGTGAGCCGAAGCGGACTCGGGGAACCACTGTCCGGTAAACAGAATCACAGTGATAATGGTGATAATCCAAATGGTGATCGCCAGAAACATGAATTTGTATTCTCCCCTGCCCCTCTGAGGAATTCGGGGACAGTCCACGAATTCCTCCAAAAACCGCTGGCTATTGTACCAACAAAAAATCAATTTTCAACGGGTTTAAGGAATTTAATGTTCGAAGACTCGGGTGTAAAGTGCCAGCACATGGTTTACAACTTGTGCCAGGATATCCTTTACACTTTTATTGGCTCCTCTCCCTGGGTTTGTGGAGACGGCCACTACCGGTGATGGCCGTCTCTATGCGACTTGCGTCCTCTACGGAAGGCAAGGTGCTCTTGAGCCCCGAAGGGGCGCCAGGAAATAGCCAGGGGCGTAAGCCCCTGGAATCTGGAACACCCGGATAAGAGCCCTGTAAGGGCGGCACAGAGATAAAAGATTTCGGAGTACCGCCCTTACAGGGCTCATAGAGGCAACTCCCGAAATTCCAGGGGCTTACGCCCCTGGCTATTACCTGGCGCCCCTTCGGGGCTCCGGAGAGTGTGCGGCAGTGGCAGGGGTTTCGTCCAGACTCTCTATTTTCCAGGGGCTTACGCCCCTGGCTATTTCCTGGGGCCCCTTCGGGGCTCCGGAGAGTGTGCGGCAGTAGCAGGGGTTTCGTCCAGACTCTCTATTTTCCAGGGGCGCAGGCCCCTGGCTATTACCTGGCGCCCCTTCGGGGCTCCAGAGGTCTCTCGTGGGAATCACATACCTCAGCAGGTAGTGACCTGGAGTTGTTCGGGGGTTGGGCCCCTCAGGATCCGATTGCTTGACCGCACTTGCGGCAATGGTTTCGTCTTTTAGCGTTGAGCGTTCCACACTTCCGACAGCGGTTGTACATGGAGCGGGCAAAAAATTGCGTGATCCAGGCGCTGCCGATGAGAATGGCGGCTACCAGTAAAAACCCAAGAATTGTCTCTCCCATGAGCAACCAAAGTCCGTTGGGGGAATTCGGGGACAGGCCCCGAATTCTCGGCGAATTCTTGGGACAGCCCCCCGAATTCCCCGAAGTCCGCTAGTATATAATGCTTTGAATGAGGCTGGCCCCCTACGCCATGCGGGATGACTTGACCGAGGGGAGGCGTTTTCCGGAGGAGCCTCATCCCTATCGCTCCGAGTATCAAAGAGATCGAGACCGGATCATCCACACCAAGGCCTTCCGCAGGCTGGAGAATAAGTCACAGGTCTTTGACCCCGACTATTCTGATCACTTCCGCAATCGACTGACGCATACCATCGAGGTCAGCCAGATTACTCGAACCATTAGTGAAGCGCTTGGATTGAACACCGATCTGTGCGAGGTTCTGGCTTTGAGTCACGACATAGGTCATCCCCCCTTCAGCCACCAGGGGGAGCAGGTGTTGGATCAGTTGATGAGGAACTACGGCTCCGGGTTTGATCACAACCTCCATGCCCTGCGGATTGTGGAGGACTTTGAAGAGAAATACGCTGCTTTCCGAGGTCTCAATCTCACCTTTGAGGTCCGCGAAGGAATCGTCAAACACAGTCGAGACTGTACGGAAGAGGGGATGTCCCACGTCGATCTCAGTGAGTATCGTCCAGGTGAGCGGCCCCCGCTGGAAGCTCAGGTCATCGATCTGGCCGATGAGATTGCTTACAACACAGCTGATCTGGATGATGGCTATGATTCAGGACTGTTGTCGGTAGAGCAGATGGTTGAGCAGATGGAGCTTTTCCAGAGTCTCTATGAACAAGTTGAGTCAGAATACCCAGACACTCCTGAAAAGCTTCAGGTCAGTGAGACGGTTCGACGGGTCATCGATGTTCTGGTGACGAGTCTGATATCCCAAACTCGCAGAGTTCTTGAAACTCATGGCATCCATTCTGTGGAAAGGGTGCGCCACTTCCCGAGCCGCGTTCTGGGTCTTGAGGATCACATTGCTTCCCAGAATCGGGAGCTGAAAGAGTTTCTCCATCGAAACCTTTATGATCATGAGGTGATGAGGCAGTCCCGGAAGAAGTCCCGACGTGTCATTAAAGAACTGTTCCGATACTATGAAGAGAAACCCCAAAGACTTCCC
>JAPUKI010000013.1 GCA_027295745.1 Acidobacteriota bacterium | reverse complement strand
GACCCCTCAACCGCCCAGATTGCTTTACATGAACAAGCTGCACGAGGACGGGGGTACCCTTGGGTGCTATTACCTCTTCGCTAATTCTCAGTTGCCCCTCCAAGGTAGCGCGAAAGGTTTCTCCGACTTGGTTCACATCGGAGTCGACGGGGTCAATCATCCGCACGATCAGGACCTCATCCGTCGGGACCGCAGAGATGACACTGGCTAATAAGAAGAAGACCACCAAAGCAAACGGGAAGCGATAACGCATGACTTTTCCCTCCCAAGTCTGGGAAATCTACTGCTGAAACCTTTTATTCCGATTCTTATGGTTCAACAAGGACCACTATGGACTTATCCGACAAATACCGCAGTGATGATCGTCACAGCAGGCCCCTCTTCGGTCTCGACTGGAACAGGGTCAAGATAAGCCAATAAGCAAAGACTTCGTTGCAGCTCTAGGAATGCCAACCTCCGTTTACACTAGCTGGAAAGATCGAAGGACCCCCAGCTCGTAATCGCATTCCCCCGATTCGTCCTTAAGTTGTAGACCTGCAGTCACTTGAGCGGATCTTAGCCGCAATCCTCAACACCCTGGAATGGAAATTGCTCCACATAAAGATTAGAGCATTGCCTAGGGAGTGACCGATCTAAAGATTCCACCGTATTTCTCTCCTCGGAGCAGCGACTCTGGGCCAGGTTCTACCAGATTAGAAGGCTGAAGAAAGGCAGGCACAATGTCAGAACTCGATAGAACCGATCAAAGGCTACTCGACTATTATCCTCGCCTGAAGAGGCTTCGTCAGTTCCGACCAAAGTTATTCAGAAGCCATTTCACTAGAAAAGGCCCCACGGATTGGAGTTCTGGGTCGAAGTCTCTTATGTCTGCCGAGAAGTTCCGTCAGGTGAATAATCACTTGACGCCGCTTGCCGTTTTAATTGTGGTGCCGGGCCTGCTCGTGGCTCCACTGCCAAAGCTGGTGGTTATTTCCAGCGGAATACTCATCGCTTATTCGGTATTCATCAACTACCTGTCCCTCTACCTGCTGAAACGGAATATCCGCTTGATCGGGAGTATTCGGGTGGTCTCCAACTATACCGTCAACATCTGTCTGTCGTGGTTGCTCTATGCGGCTTGGCCCCTGGTCTGGGTGCTTTTCCTTTTGATGTCGATCGGTGTAGCTCTCTATCAAAGTCGCCGAGACTCATTGGTCGCCGGTGCCGCGATCGCCCTGATGCTTCTCGTAGTGCACTGGAGCTATGGAGGGGACTCTCTGCAGGATTGGGCTATCGTGGGCGTAAAAGCCTCCATCATAATCTTGCTTAACCTGTTCGTAAACAGCCTGTTGAGCATGTCCAATAGGCCAGAGCGTAGAGAAATCATTGCTGTCTGAACTGAGTTCAAGGGATGAAACCATTACTGGGGAAACTCCTGTATCGACACTAAAACCCTGGGGAATGACCGTGAAATCTATGATCTTCCGTTCTGATAGCGCAGGTTTTAGCCTCGTCGAGCTGCTGATAGTCGTAACCATTATCGGCATCATCGCCTCCATGGCGGTTCCAAATCTCTTGCGATCAAAGGCAGCAGCTAACGAGGCGGTCGCTATCAGCTACATGCGAAGTTGGACTGCTGCTCAAGAGCTCTATCATATGAGGCACGGGGTTTATGCTGACGCGGATAATCAGCTTTTTGACGAAGGGCTAATCGACGGGCACGCCCCCGCCGATAGCCATGGCTACACGTTCAGCTTGGACAATCCACCCGGTTACAAATATACCTGGTGGGGAAAGGCAGTCCCGGACAATGCAGGAGAGACCGGAACTAGGTGGTTCTACATTGACCAAGGGGGAGTGATCCGCTGGTCAACATCAGGTGAAGCCGACAGCAATTCTCTTCCGCTATGATGGGGGATGCCGCCCTATTTGCCAGCAGCTCCCGTGAATGGTGAGGCACAATGTCAAGACTCAGTTTAACCTTTCACATCACGAAAGACTGTGATCGCTTGAGCTGGCCGAGAAGTTTTACGCTGGCCGTGGGAGGAACCGGAATTCATGATTGATATCCATGTCGAAAGCGATGAAACCTTGGATTTTGTCCAAAACACAGTCACCTCTCATTTCTTGGGAAAGAGCACGATCCTCCTGGATAAGGTTTTTGCACGAGTACAGGACTTGTTTGAAGGAAGGTATCCTGGCTATCAGCGCAGCGATACCGCTTATCATGACTTCAAGCACACTTGCGAGGCGACAGTGGCGGTGGTTCGCATCCTAGACGGACACATCAAAAGCGGGAAATTTCCGGCTGTGAGTTCGGGCGATTTCGAGCTGAGTATCGCCGCTATCTTGTTACATGAGAGCGGCTTCATCAAATAAGTCGGTGACAGTGAGGGCACAGGGGCCAAGTACACCCTCACTCATGTCAAACGGAGTCAGAGATTTGCAGCAAACTTTCTCCCAGAGTTTGGTTTCACCGTTGGTGAACTCATCCTCATACAGCTCTTTATCCGCTGTACCGGCGTGAAGGTTGACGTTGACAGGGTTCCTTTTTACGACGATCGGGAACGCTTTTTCGGTTGGGTCCTTGGCACGGGGGGCATACTCGGTCAAATGGCTGCGCCCGATTATCCCGAGAGGTTGTCTAAACTCTACAAGGAATCCAGAGAGGCTGCTGCCTACTCAAACCCCAACGGCAGCGGGATCGAGGTCCACCATAGTGCAGAGGATCTGATGAGGCAAACGCGTGACTTTTATGAAGGCTATGTCAAGCAACTGTACGGAAGACAATGGGGCGGGGTCCATAAGGCACTTATACACCACTTCGACGATGGGAAAAACTATTATTTTAACTCGATTGAGGCTAACCTCGACCATATTGAACGAGAGGTTTGAACCGCCGTCATCTGGCCCTGGTTTCCACAATGAAGTACTGTTCTTGTAGGATCAAGCGCAGACCTTTAGATGGGAATTGTCACGTCCCTCCGAACATTTTGGTGAGGGCCCGATCCAGGTCAAAGAGTACACCCGAAAGCGCCTCGGCCATCTGTCTCTCGGTCTCGGCTCCTGGGTATGACTTCTTGTAGATAGTAGACGTCTGAGACTGCAAGGCAATGAAGATTGCCAGAGCTAAGAATTCTGCTCCGCCTGCGTCCATCAGTGGAGGCTCTCGTTGAGTCCCAACGCTCACGAAAAATTCTTAGGGGATTTTGAGGAAGGCTACCAACGATGTCGCCAAGTGCTCTTTCTGCGAGGTGGAACGGGCCTTGGTCGTGCCTCATGCACCTTAATGGTCCGTCCCTCAACTTGGGTGCCATTCAGGTTCTGGATCGCTTCTTGCGCTTCAGACTCACAGCTCATTTCGACAAAACCAAAGCCTTGTGGCAGATCGGTTGTTTTGTCGATGATCAGAGTAGCTGACTCAACAGTTCCGTACGCTGAGAAAAGGTTTTTCAGTATGTCGTCTGCAACGTTATAGGG
>JAPUKI010000129.1 GCA_027295745.1 Acidobacteriota bacterium | reverse complement strand
CGAGATCTAGGCGATCCAGGTGAGTTCCCCTACACTCGCGGAATTTACCCCACGATGTACCGGGGAAAGCTCTGGACCATGCGCCAGTTCTCCGGATACGGCACCCCAGAGGAAACGAATAGCCGTTGTAAGTTTCTCCTTGAGCAGGGACAAACGGGTCTTTCTATTGCCTTTGATTTGCCTACTTTAATGGGACTTGACTCAGACAGTCCTCTTTCGGAAGGTGAAGTTGGGAAATGTGGAGTGGCAGTCGATTCCCTGGAGGACATGGAGATCTTGTTTGATGGCATTCGCCTTGATCAGGTCACGACTTCCATGACCATCAACGCTCCCGCCGCCATGCTCCTGGCCATGTACGTGGCAATAGCAGAAAAACAGGGGGTGAACAGCGCTAAAATCAGAGGTACGGTTCAAAATGACATCTTAAAAGAATTTATCGCTCAGAAGGAATGGATTTTTCCGCCCCAGCCGTCGATGCGTTTGGTGGTGGATTCCATTCAATTTTGCAGCGAGCATCTTCCCGCCTACAACAGTATTTCTATCAGTGGGTATCACATCCGGGAGGCCGGCTCCACCGCACTGCAGGAATTGGCCTTTACACTTCGCGACGGGAGTGAATATGTGGAGTGGTGTCTTCGAGCAGGCATGGCTGTTGATGATTTTGCACCGCGATTGTCATTCTTTTTTGACTCCCACAATAACTTCTTCGAGGAGATCGCGAAGTTCAGAGCAGCGCGCCGTCTTTGGGCTCACGTCATGCGCGACCACTTCGGAGCAAAGAAGGAACGATCCTGGATGTGTCGCTTCCACACTCATACCGCAGGCTGCAGTTTGACCGCCCAACAACCCATCAACAACGTAGTCCGCACCACCATTCAGGCTCTGGCAGCAGTTTTGGGAGGAACAAACTCTCTTCACACGAACTCCCTCGATGAAGCGCTGGCACTACCAACGGAAGAGGCGGCACGACTTGCTCTTCGCACTCAACAGATTCTTGCCCATGAAACTGGTGTTCCCCACGCAGCCGATCCGCTGGGAGGTTCCTATTTTGTGGAAGCCTTGACCAATGAAATGGAGGAAGGAGCTCGGAAATACTTCGAGAAAATTGACGCGATGGGAGGCATGATCACAGCAATAGAGAAAGGGTTCCCTCAGAAGGAGATCCAAGAAGCTTCCTATCAATATCAAAAGGCCGTGGAGAG
The DNA here is from genome assembly GCA_027295745.1 of Acidobacteriota bacterium. Classification (GTDB taxonomy): domain Bacteria; phylum Acidobacteriota; class UBA6911; order RPQK01; family JADFOI01; genus JADFOI01. The sequence continues at coordinate 3,339 of JAPUKI010000129.1, read as the reverse complement.
CAAGGAAAAGATTGTCGTAGGTGTGAACGAATTCGCCCTCGATCAGGCCCCACCCATAGAGACCCTCCAAGTGAATCCCACACTTCAGGAACACCAGGTCAGACGTTTGAAGAGACTTCGCGCCAGACGCAGTACTGCGGCCGTCAGGCGAACTCTTTCTGAACTCAAAGAGGCTGCACGGTCGGATCAAAACCTGATGCCTTTCTTAGTCGATACCGTCAAGGAGTACGCAACGCTGGGCGAGATGTGCGATACCCTGAAGGAGGTGTTTGGAACTTATCAGGAACCGAGTTTCTAGTGTCTCGTCCCATGTATACCCAGACGTTTGCTGATGGGGCTTGGGAGGGGAGATCAAGGAGCGAGGAGGAGGTGATGCCGGGACATCGGCGACAACGAGCGACGCAGAGACCGCCCGCAACCCCCATCAGCCCGAAGGGTGGCAGCGGGACGGCATCAATTTCATTGCCGCTCCTCCTTCCTGATACACATTGGCAACGCGTCGTCGTCGCTTCGCGAACTCGATGCCGTCGCGCTCGCAACAAACATCATGGTATTCATGGGACGAGACACTATGTCTGAAAAGAAAATAAGAGTTTTGATAGCCAAGCCGGGATTAGACGGCCATGATCGAGGAGCCAAAGTGGTGGCCCGCGCGCTGCGCGATTCTGGTATGGAAGTCATCTATTCAGGTCTTCGACAAACACCTGAACAAATTGTCCAGACGGCTGTACAGGAGGATGTGGATGCCGTGGGCTTGTCCATTCTGTCAGGTGCCCATATGACTCTTTTTGGCCGGATTGTGAAACTCCTAAAAGAGACTCAAGCGGATGATATCCTGCTTTTTGGAGGTGGTATCATTCCCGACGACGATATTCCTAAACTCACTGAATTAGGTGTTGACAGAATCTTTCAACCAAACGCAAAAACTTCCGATATCATTGACTTTCTGAAGAAGAAGTTTCTTTAGCCCAAACTTCCCATTTGATGGACCCTACTCTGAATGAAGAAACTCATCGGCGGCTCCGTGCTCATCCTTCTTGTCACTTTCGCGATCCAGTACACTCGGTTGGCACCCGCACCTGCAGTTGTCAGCCAGGGTGAGATTCGAATCGTCTCTCTGGCTCCAAATTTGACCGAGATCCTCTTCGAACTGGGCGTAGGAGAGCAGGTGGTTGGAGTGACCAATTACTTCACCGATCCTTCCCAGGCACAACCGAAGGAAAAGATCGGCGATTTTTTCAATCCTAATCTGGAAAAAATTGTCACTCTGAAACCCACTCTGGTGATCGCAGAACATTGGCCCTCCTCCAGGACGGTTCCCCGCCTCAGAGAATTCGGAGTACACGTGCTGGAACTCCCCTCTCCGACTTCCCTGGAAGAGATTTACCGAACCATCCGGAAAGTGGGAGAAGTGGTTGATCGATCCCGGCGGGCTGAGGCGATTATTGACAACATGGAAAAGCGCCTCCTGGCCGTGAAAGAGCGCTCCGCCCAGCTGAGCCGTCGCCCCACTATTTACATCGAGGTCGATCTCCCCACCTGGACCATTGGGAAAAAGAGTTTCATCACTGAAGCGTTTTACCTTTGTGGTGCTCGTAATTTATTTGACGACGTGGAAAAAGCTGCTCTCCAAGCCTCGAGAGAAACCATCATTACTCGCAATCCGGATATTATCCTGACTTACACAGTCAGTGCTTCAGTGATTCGCGAAAGACCCGGTTGGGATCAGATCAAGGCGGTTCAGCATGGGAGAATCCTGGACGACTTTGACCGAGACCTTCTTTCCCATGGCAACCATCGCCTCATAGAAGGAATGGAAAAGTTACAAATCCGTATCTTTAAGATGATGAGTGAAGAATGAATGGTCTAAGATCGTTGCTGCTCCTGTTGGTGGTGACGATCCTTCTGGCTGGCGCTGCTCTCTTCGTGGGTCCGGTTGCCAATCCCTCCTGGGCCATCATTGAGGAAATCCGGTTTCCTCGCGTGCTGTTGGCAATCATCGTGGGATCGGGTTTGGCGGGATCAGGTGCGGTGCTACAGGGAGTCCTTCGAAATCCTCTGGCCGATCCATTCATCTTAGGTACCTCTAGTGCCGCCGCTGCCGGCGTCGTTTTCGCTGGCGTACTGGGTTTCCAGCACTATTCCATGCTCTACTTCATGGCCATCGGGTTCGCTCTGGCCTCCATCTTTGGCGTCTATCGGATTGCCCAAATCAATGGCAAGGCTCCCATCCAGACGATCATCCTGGCTGGAGTCATCGTAGGCCTGTTCTTCAATGCAGCGGTCTTCCTCTCTTTCTCTATCTTTTATCGCGAGTCTTTCACCATGCTCTTTTACCTGCTCGGAACCCTGACGGAAGGAAGCTGGCAACTGATCGGAATCTCGGCCTCAATTATCACCTCCGGTCTAGGTCTGAGCTGGCTCTTTTCACGTGAGTTGAACATGCTCACCCAGGGAGAAATGGCTGCCTTTCACCTGGGAGTAGATGTGGAGACCGCCAAGAAACTTCTCTTTGTGACCGCCTCTGCCATGGTGGCCGCATGCGTTGCAGTGGCCGGAATGATTGGATTTGTGGGCCTTATCGTACCTCATATGATGCGCATGATCGTGGGCCCAGACCATCGCCTACTCATCCCGGCCTCCGCCCTCGGAGGAGCCATTTTTCTCATCCTGGCGGATGCCCTGGCACGCACCGTCCTGCCACCTTTGGAAATTCCGGTGGGAGCACTGACAGCTTTGCTGGGATCCCCTTACTTTATCTACCTGTTGCGAACCAGACAGCGCGTGGGAGAGTTTTGATGGCATCTCTTTTGCTGAAACAGGTCGGTTTTCACTACCAGAATGGCTTCTCGCTTCAGGATATTGACCTGTTGATTTCTGAGAAATCTTTTCTGGCCTTGATCGGACCCAATGGGAGTGGAAAGACGACTTTGCTGCACCTCATGTCTGGTTTGCTCCAGCCTGAACGAGGTCAGATTTCTCTAGAGAACCAACCCCTGATGACATTTACGCGTCGAGAGCTGGCCAGACGCATTGCCGTGATCTCCTCCCTGCAGTACTTTGAATTTCCCTTCCCGGTGACTGACGTTGTCGCCATGGGCCGCTATCCCTATCTGGGAAGACTCCAGAAACTGACAGACCGCGATGGGCAAATCGTTGAAGAGGCACTGCATAGCACTGAAATTTGGCACTTGAAAGATCGACCAATCTCTCAGCTCTCCAGCGGTGAGCGCCAGCGGGTCCTCCTCGCTCGGGCAGTCGCCCAAAGGCCCTCCATCTTGATGCTGGATGAACCCAATACTCATCTGGACATCCACCACCAGATCGCCATCTTTCGTT
>JAPUKI010000128.1 GCA_027295745.1 Acidobacteriota bacterium | reverse complement strand
AGCCTGGCAAGTCGCACCACTACTGGCGCTGGCAGTGGCTTGGGCAGCGCTAACTTTCTTACCGACAACTTCCCAAGATGACCTGGTGCCAGAGCGCCGAGCCTGGACCTCCATGGGCACCACCCTCGAAGCCACTGTCTATCGGCCTGCCACGGCCAGGCCGCTGGCCCAGGCCGACCTGGCGGCTGTCTACAGTGCGGTGATCGAGATCGACCAACTCATGAGCCTGTACCTTCCCGATAGCGAGCTCGTGGCGCTCAATGCCCACGCCGGGGCGGGCACAATTGAGGTCAGCACCCCCACCCTGGAAGTCCTGCGGGCCGCCCAACACTACGCACGCCTCTCCGGCGGTGCTCTCGATATCACTGTCCAGCCCCTGGTCGAGCTGTGGGGCTTCTATCGAATGGAGCGGAACTGGATTCCCCCGGAGGCAAAAATTCAGGAGGCGTTGCGCCAGATTGGGCCCGATCGAATAAACCTGGATACAGCGGCGCGGACCGTGGTGCTGGCAGCCGGCAGCCAACTCGACCTGGGCAGCATCGCCAAGGGTTACGCCATAGACCGGGCTATAGAGGTACTGCGCGCTCGTGGTGTCCCAGCTGCGCTGATCGACCTGGGTGGCAATATCGGTGTCCTCGGCCAACCACCCGATGGGAGATCCTGGGTAGTGGGGATCCGGCATCCCCGCCGCGATCAGCTGATAGGACTTCTTCGACTCAGAAGTGGAGCAGTAGCGACCTCAGGAGACTATGACCGCTACTTCGAAGTGGCAGGGCGGCGCTTCAGTCATCTTCTTGACCCTCGAACCGGGTGGCCCGCAGAGGGTATGTATTCAGTCACAGTCGTGGCCCCCAACGCCACGGCTGCCGATGCCCTCTCAACCGCAGCCTTCGTGCTGGGGCCGGAACGGGGAATGGCACTGCTTTCCGAGTGCCAAGGCGTGGAGGGCCTGCTGATTCAGCCGTTGAACGACCAGGTACCAGGCCAACAGGACTCAGCCGAACTGGCAGTGAGCATCACAACCGGGCCCAGCCAGGAGGGAGCGGTTTCGTTTGTCCTCGAGCCTGGGACGAACGCCACCTTACGGTCTCCGGCGCCGGGAGCAACGCCATCTGTGATAGGCGACTGCGTCTTGCCCATGAATCTAGTCCGCCCCTAGCTAACGGGGCATTCGATGGATGCCTTTCCCAGAAGAAAGAAAGTAAAATATCGCTTGACACTTCTGCCTCTGAAACCCTAAAATGTATTCAGGTTGGATAGTACAATGGTTTCTAAGAGCATCGCCCTTTTCACATTCCAAGCTTTCTGCATCTGTTGTTGTTGTAGCAGATTGGTGTCAGTGGAGCGGTGCCTGCCGGCGGCTATCCATCATAGGGAATAACTCTAAAGCCAAAAATTGAGACCCTTATGAAGCCCGCAGGACTTGTTCCTGCGGGCTTTTTTTATTTTGACGAGAAAGAAGAGGGAATAGTCAGTTTCTGGGAGCGAAGATCATGCAAGTACCGATTGTAACACCAGCCGATTTTGTAACTCAGCTCGGTGAGGAGAGTTCTACCCAAACCGTGATTCAGTGGAGCCTGGAGCGATTTGCCGATCAAAAAATGGTCCTCAGTACAGGGTTCGGGATGGAAGGCTGTGCCTTGATTGAGATGTATGCCGCCCACCAAAAGCCTTTGGACATCATTTACCTGGATACGGGGTTCTTCTTTAAAGAAACGCATGAGCTCATTGAAAAGTTGAAAACTCGCCATCCCCATCTCAACTTCATCAATCGTGGCACGACGCTGACTCCTGAGAAACAGGCGGATCTTTTCGGAGATGAACTTTGGAAAAGGGACCCCGATCTCTGTTGCCAATTGCGCAAGGTGGATCCAATGCGAGAAGCCTTGAAAGAGGTAGATGTTTGGGTGACCGCCTTGCGGCGCGACCAGTCTGCAAACCGAGCTGGAGTTGAGCTGGTCGAATGGAACTGGAAATACCAAGTTGTCAGAATTTGCCCACTGGCAGAATGGTCTCGCCAAGAAGTGTGGGATTTTGTCAAGTCCCAGCAAGTCCCCTACAACGAACTGCACGACAAGAACTATCCGAGTATCGGCTGCACCCATTGCACTAAGCCCGTGGTGGGATCGGCCGGAAACTACTATTCCCGGAAAGGGAGATGGTCCGGATCAGCAAAAACTGAGTGCGGGTTGCATACCTAAAGAAGGGACTGCATCCACGAGATGATTGGACTGGCTGAGGTCAATTACCTCAGGAGAAAAGAAGACGTTGAAAACCTTGAATTCAACACATCCTTCGGCACTTCTTCAGGCCGGAACTCGAGCCAATCAGGGAGGAGGTCATGGCCAGCCGCATGCCCTTGTCCTGGCAGCACACGGATCGCGACGAAACACCCAGGCTAATACCCTCGTTTATGGACACGTGGAACGCCTGAAGGAGGTTTACCATTTTCCGACCGTCAAGGCGGCTTTTAAGCAAGGGACCCCGCACTTTGGTGAGGTACTGGATTCACTGACAGTCAATTCAGTGACGGTCGTGCCCTTCTTCTCCTCCGATGGCTACTTTTCTCGAACTGTTTTGCCCCGCGAGTTGTCCTTGAACCGCCGCTACTCTCAAATCCACCTCCACCTCACCGAAGCGGTGGGAACTCACGCCCGAATCCCGGCTTTGGCTCAGCGGAGAATTCTGGAGCTCTTACGCCACTTCCAGTTGGAAGCACAGCAGACCTCCCTCATCGTGGTCGGTCATGGGAGCCCGCTTCATCCCAAAAGCAGTCAAAGCACCCATCTCTTGGTAGACTATCTTAGGAAAGCCAAGGTGTGCCAGGAGGTTCAAGCTGCCTTTCTGGATGAGTCTCCTTTCTTGGAGGATGTTTCAGGGCAGGTCTTACAACCAGAAGTCGTGGTGTTTCCGTTTTTCATAGGAGACAGCTACCATGTCCTGCAAGACATCCCCAGGCGAGCGGGTTTCCCAGAACTGGCGGGAAGCTCGTTTCCTGTTCAGAGCAGGCGAGGTTCGCAGCGTGTGACAATTGACCGGGCTTTGGGGGTTGATCGGGAGATAACAGCACTCATTGCTGCATTGGCCGCTCCCGGGTTGGGCCAGGCCGAAAATGGAGTCAGTTCATGAAGATCAGTCCAACCACCGTCTATCTGGTGGGTGCGGGCCCGGGTGATCCTGACTTGATCACCGTCAGGGGAATGGAACTGCTTCGCAGTGGGGATGTCATTGTGTATGACCGGCTCATTGCTCAGGAGTTGTTGCTGCAACGCCGCACTGGCGCAGAACTGATCAATGTGGGCAAGGCCCCGGGCAAGCCCTCGATCCCTCAAGAGGAGATCAACCAGATCTTAATCGACCGGGCTCTTCAGGGGAAGCGGGTGGTGCGCCTGAAGGGAGGGGATCCCTTTGTTTTCGGCCGAGGAGGTGAAGAACAGGAAGCCTGCCGGGAGGCGGGGGTAAGGTGCATCGTGGTGCCAGGCGTCAGCAGCGCCTTGGCTGCACCCGCTTCCATAGGAATTCCTGTGACTTACCGGGAAAAGAGTCGCCATTTCGTGGTGGTTACCGCCCACAGTAACGGAACAGGCCAGAACATGGATTATTCGGCCCTGGCTGCTATTGACACTCTAGTGATTCTCATGGGACGTACCAGGCTGGCCGAAATGTGCCGCTCTCTGATCGTCGCCGGGAAGAATCCGGATACACCCGCGGCCTGCGTGGAGTGGGCCACCACAAGAAAACAAAAGATGACCGCGGGAGCCCTGCACTCCATCGCCGAACTGGCCGACCGGGAAGGCCTGAGGGCACCGGTTGTGACCATCATCGGAGAGGTGGCCGCGATGGCCCAGCCCGGCAATTGCGAATTGCGACCCGAATGGAGTTCCTTCGACTCTCTTTGGCCGATCTCTCGTGATTGGGGAGAATATCAATGACAACCTGGAAAGAAAAACTGGCAGATCAAATGGATCAGGAGCTGGCACGGGAAATTGATGTCTTTGAAACCCAGATGGAACTGAGAAGGCAAGGGAAGCTGGAGGAGAAGATCTTTGCCGAAACCCGGCTGCGCCGGGGAATTTATGGCCAGCGCTATGACAACGGACAACGCCACGACGGAATAAGGGCTCGGGAGCTCAAATACCCCTCCGGGGAACTGACCAAGGGACCGGAAACGTTTTGGGATGCTGCCGGCATGCAGAGAATCAAGGTTCCTTTCGGAGGCCTTACCACCGACCAGATGGATGTCTTGGCAGATGTGTCAGAGGAGTATGCCGACACCGTTCTTCATGTGACCACCCGGCAGGACTTCCAGCTCCACTTCGTCCACATTGAAGACACAGTGCCCCTCATGAGAAGGCTGGCTGCCGTCGGAATTACCACGCGGGAGGCCTGTGGCAACTCGGTTCGCAACGTGACCACCTGCCCTCTGGCAGGAGTGTGTCGGGATGAAGCCTTTGACGTCACTCCCTATGCTAAAGCTTGCGCTCGATTTCTCCTGGGCCATCCGGACGTTCAGGACTTCGGGCGAAAGTTCAAAATCGCCTTCTCTGGCTGTCAACAACACGCCTGTGGACTCGTCAGCATGCATGACATGGGTGCCATCGCAGTCACGCGTACTGAGAATGGAAAGCCGAAGCGCGGATTCCAGCTATACGTGGGGGGAGGTCTGGGTGCCGTACCCCATCCGGCCAAACTGTTTGATCCCTTCCTGCCCGAGGAAGAGCTCCTCCCCACTGCCCAGGCCATCAGCCGCGTGTTCGCCCGCTTGGGTGAAAAGAAAGCCCGCTCCCGGGCCCGCATCAAGTTTCTGGTGGCTAAACTCGGAATCGATGAGTTCCGGAGACTGGTTCTGGAAGAACGCAAAATCATCCCCAAAGACCCTCGCTGGACGGCTTTTCTGCTCGACCTGCCAAACTATCAGGAGAAACCCGTCAAAGCCCCGACCTCACTGAACGGTGACTCTCAAGCCGCAGACTTTGAGCTTTGGTGCCAGACGAATGTTTATCACCAGCGGCAAAAGGACTACGTGGTGGTGACCATCAGCCTTCCACTGGGAGATCTTTCGGCCTGGCAGATGCGTGAACTGGCAGATCTGGCTCGCCGCTTCAGCGGAGAGAATGTGCGGACCACCGTTGAACAAAATATCGTGCTTCGCTGGGTCAGTGAGTCTGATCTTCCCCAACTCCACCAGGAACTTGAGCGGATCGGCTTATCCGATCCCGGGGCAGGATCCATCGTCGATATCGTGGCCTGCCCGGGCACGGACACCTGCAAGCTCGGTATTGCCTCCTCCAGGGGTTTGGCTCAGGAGCTTCGCACACGGCTGGCCGCAAAGTTCATGGAGCTTGACCAGGCGGTCAAGGATCTGAGAGTCAAGATCAGCGGTTGCTTCAACTCCTGCGGCCAACACCACATAGCTGACATCGGCTTTTACGGAACCAGTCGGACGGTGGCCAACCACAAGGTTCCCCATTTCCAGGTCGTCCTGGGCGGGAAATGGCGGGAGAACGCTGGCGCCTACGGACTGGCTATCGGTTCTGTGCCCGCCAGGAACGTTCCGGCAGCTTTAGAAATGATCACCGCGCGCTATCTCAAGGAACGAGGACCGGGACAGAGTTTTCAGGAATTCGTCCGTCAGGTCGGGAAACAAGAGTTGAGAGGTATGCTCGAGAGCCTAATGAAGGTCCCCTCCCACCAGCAAGATTCCTCTTATTACACCGACTGGGGCGATCCGCGCGAGTTCACCATTGGGGATATGAGTGCGGGGGAATGCGCGGGCGAGGTCGTTTCCTTGAGCGAGTTCGATTTGGCCGCTGCCGAGCGATTGGTGTTCGAGGCTCAGCTCAAACTGGACGACCAAGAGTACTCCAAGGCAGACCAACTCGGGTACCAGGCCATGCTTCAAGCGGCGCAGGCTCTCATCAAGACCGAATTTCTGGATGTGTCTCCGGATCCAGACACCTTGGTCAGCGAGTTTCGCAAGCGCTTTTACGACACCAAACTCTTCCAGGATAAATACGCAGGGGCCAAGTTTGCCAACTACCTGTTGCGGCGCCATGAGTCTCCTCCAGCGGAACACAGTAGGGAATTCGCTCACACACTGGTGGAAGAGGCACAGCTGTTTATCGAGGCAGCTCACGCCTGTCGGGAACGGCTTGCCGCGCGCCCAGTTCCCCGTCCCTCAGGGACTGGCGTGTCCAACTCGTCGGCCTAGAGTAATGATGAAATGGAGCTTCAAAGGCTGG
>JAPUKI010000127.1 GCA_027295745.1 Acidobacteriota bacterium | reverse complement strand
TACCGATGCCATCAAATTATCCCGTCAACTTGCGGAAGAAGAAGACGCTCGCCGGGAAAGGGAGAGAATGAGGAGAGCTCAACGGCGGGACCGGGAGCTGCGGGAAAAAATCACAGAGTTGGCCAGGACCTCAATCAAACTCTATCAACGATTCGACAACCCCTCGGAAATCCACGCCGACTCCCCTCAACTGGCAAAGAAGTGCGAAGAGCTGGCCAGGGACATTAAGAAGCTTCTGCGGTAAAGCGACTGACCACAGCCGGCGGACCGGCTAACAACAGACAAGATGGTCAGTTAGCTGTCTGACCCACCTCAATGCCCAAGATCCACAACCTGCAACCTGCAAACGCGCGCGAAGCGCATTCCACCCTTAGAAAATAATCTTCAACGCAACCTGAATCTGCCGTGAAGTGCTGACCGTCTGGCTAATCCGGCCGGCTCTACCCCTGCGAGTGGCCAGGAACGTGGGAATGAAAGGACTAGAGGGAGCATTGAAAAGAGTTGGGTCCGGCAAACCGAAATTGGCACGATTGAGGATATTGAAAAACTCCGCTCGAAATTGAAGGTCTACTGGCGAATCTCCACCCACCAGCTGGGTGTTTTTGGTGACCGCAAAGTCCACGCTGGCAAAACCGGGTCCTCGAATGGCGTTGCGCGCTACGTCGCCCAGGGTGCCACGGGGCTGGGGCACGAAAACTGTGGGATCAAAGTATTGATCGGGACCTCCCAGCACCGGACTGTTGTCGGCACCAGGAACAAGATCGGGCCGATCCGGGTTGAGGACGTCTCCACTATTGGAGGCGTTGAATCCGGTCAGAGGTGAAAGACCCACACCATCGGAGAGAGTCACGATTCCATTTAACTGCCACCCGCTGATCAAGAAGGAAGCCAGCCCGCTGGTTGCACCTCCGACTTGCTGTCCTTGACCAAACGGCAAATCAAAGGTGGCGTTGGCCACAAAGTTGTGCCGGATGTCAAAGTTGGAGTGGCCGCGGTCGGCCTTACGGTTATCGAGTTCACTATGATTTTGGGGGGAGTTCCGTGCCTCACTGCCCAACTGCTGGGAGCCATCATCAATGGAGTGGGAGTAGGTATAGGAGAACTGGTACTGCAGGTTGTTGCTGAATCTCCTGTTGAGACTCACCTGTAGGGAATTATAAAAGGAATTAACATCATTTTGAGTGTGGAGAAGCAAAAAGAAGTTGGGATTCACACGTCCCGGAGGAATGAAGAAAGGCACCGGCCAGAACTTACTCCCGTCAGGAAGAATCTGAAAAGTGTTTGGATTCCCATCGTTGGACCGCGGTAGATGGATCCCCCGAGTTCCCACATAGGCCAGTGTGAGCACGGTGTCGGAAGTCAATTCCTGCTGGATGTTCAAGTTGTAGTGAATACTCATGGGAACATCCGCGTCTGGATCCAGGGGAAGTCCAAAGGGTGTTGATCCTGGCCCCCCGATGCTATTAAACGCATCCGGAAATGGGATAGCAGGCGGAGAAGTCAGGCTCGCGGTCGTCGTAAAGGGCAAGAGATTCGCACCACTCAAGTTGTACCAGAAGGCTACCAACTGGTTGTGAAAGATGCCGGCTCCTACCCGAATGGCGGTCTTGCCATTTCCAAAAGGATCCCAGGCAATTCCGAGCCGCGGCTGAATCTGGTGCCCCGTGGAATTGAAAAGGGGCAGGCCCTCCGTAAATGAAGGATCAGAGAGGTTGACCAGTTGGCTGCTACGATCTGCTGCTTCACCGATTTCCGTGACGAACTCCCAACGAAGCCCTAAGTTGAAGGTCAGGGTGGGTGAATATCTGAACTCGTCCTGGACATAAAATCCGAAATGGGTCTGTCGCCAACCCCGATGGCGGTTGGAATCTATCGTGTCGGCATTGAAGTCGTCCGGAGCCCCGGTCACGAAGTTCTCGACACTGTCGAACACATATTGCCCGTTGGTCCCGGTTCCATTGATCACGGTGTTGTTGTGAATCCGGGTCACGCTGGCGCCGAACTGAAGGGCGTGGGAGCCACGAGTCCAGTTCATGTCATCGCCAAACTGAAAGGTGGTATAGGGCGCTAAAGCCGGGTTATCCGTTCCGATGGTGGTGATGGGGGCAGGGCCCGATTGGGCCTGGCCGAAACGAAACTTTCCAAACTGCCGGCCGGGAATGAAAGTATCGGGACATTGGGTTATACAATCACTTTGGATGTCGAAGAAAGTGCGACTGAAGCCGACACGCGCTGTATTAATGAAGGAAGGTGAGAGAATCGATCTCCCTTCCAGAACGAAGGACTGGTGCCGGCTGAAGGAAGCTGTCTGATAGAGCACCAGCTGATCCGGCGTGACGACGTCGCCTTCATCGAAGGTATAGCGGCCAAAAATGTTGTGGTTCTCTGAAATTTCATGATCCAATCGAACGGAAAAATAGTCTTCATCCGTACTTTTGCTGGGAGAACTCAAGAACTCGGCAGTCCCGTCTCCGAAATCGCGACCATTGGGAAGCGGGATGAATGGGAAAAAAGGTTTGACCGAGTCGGCCACGGTAACGTTGCCAGTGGGGAGAATTCCGTTTCGAGCATCTTCGTTGATCACGACCCCCACATTGGAAAGACCGAGCCGCTCCCGCAGACCTTCATAGGTGCCGAAAATAAAGGTCTTATCCTCGACAATGGGCCCTCCCAAGGAAAACCCGAATTGGTTCCGTTTGAATTCCGCAGGGTCACTGCGCTGGGTGGGGTTCTCCGGGTCAATGTCGAAAAAGTTTCTGGCATCCAGAGCGCTGTTTCTGTGAAAGTAAAACACGCTTCCATGCCACTGGTTGGTCCCTGATTTGGTGACGATGTTGACAGTAGCCCCCGAATTTCTTCCAAAGGCTGCCGAATAGCTATTGGTAAGAACCTTAAACTCACGAATGCCCTCAACTCCCAGATTGCTTCCACTGGCACTTCCCGGAGTAGAACTGGCACTGTCGTTGATGCTAATGCCGTCCAACATGAAATTGTTGTGCATCGGTCGAGATCCTGCCACCGAAAACTTGGTTCCGGTTCCTACCGTCGAGTCGCTTTCTGCCAGGCGAAAAACGCTGACTCCAGTCTGGAGCAGAGCCAACTGTTCAAAGCTCCTCCCGTTCAAGGGAAGGTCACGAATCTTCTTGTCATCCACCAAGCCACCCATGGAGGCATCCGTAGTCTCCACCAGGGACGCCTCTCCTTGGACCACCACTCGTTCACTGATCTCCCCCACACTTAGGGAGAGATCAATGACAGACCGGCCTCCTACCGCCAGCGTGATTCCACTGCGAACGGCGGTTTGAAATCCCACCAGTTCCGCTGAAACCTCATAAGAACCGGGCTGCAGCAAGGGGACACGATAGCGTCCCTCGTCGTCGCTCACAGCAGTCCGAACCGAGCCTGTCTCCACATGAAGGACCGAGATCGAAACTCCGGGAATGACGCCGCCGCTGGCGTCCGTCACCGTCCCGGAAAGGGTGGCCGTAGTAAGCTGGGCTTCAAGGGTTAACGTCCCCAGGATCACTACGCTAATCAGGGCAATAAGACTTACAAGCGATTGGATTCTCTTGGTCGAATTCATCGATTCCTCCTTTTAAGGGTCACATGAAGTTCTCTGTTCATTCGATTAGGGTTGGTTACAAGTGACTGGCACAAATACTAGCTCTCCAATCTGACAGTAGTCAATCGGTGCAGCTGCCTCTAGAGCAGACCTGTAGTCTTTCCGACAGAGCTGGGTAGGTCACCCGAAATCATTCCCAATCCCAAGTCGTTTTTCTCGCCATTTCCTTCCCTTCTCGCAAGTTTTCCTTGCGGATCGGCCTGAGCTACTTTATTTTGAACCAGAGTTTTTGTCGAAAGCGAGGAGAACATGAGTCCAGGTGGTGGATTTTTAACCGAGCGAGGGAGAGTCCTGGAGGAGGAGTTTTTCCACAAGGAAAACCAGCGACTCCTGAAACAACTGCGCCAGATGAAGAAAATGGAGGAGTCCAAAGAAGCTTTGGCAGAGACCTCCGGCATCAGCGACGATGCCATCCTGCAGAGTCTTCTGGAACTCCATATCGATGCCCAGACGTTGGCCGCCCTGGCTCTGGTTCCCCTTATCGAGGTAGCCTGGGCCGACGGTTACCTGGATGAAAAGGAAAAGCAAGCCGTTCTAAAGGCTGCTCATGCCTCAGGATTTGAAAAGGGACAGGTGGCCTACGAAGTGCTGGA
>JAPUKI010000126.1 GCA_027295745.1 Acidobacteriota bacterium | reverse complement strand
TTTCTTCCTTTCACTTTCAAACGGAAAAGCACGATGGCCAGAATGTGAACCAGCTTCGCTGTGAGATAGAACGCGAATTCTGTAACGGGTTTAGGCGCCCGAATTTGTTGAACCCGCTGGCGGTCTTCAGGTTGAAGAGGTTCCTCGAGGATGGCTCTCCACGAGAGCCGAACGTCTCCTCCAGCAACCTCTCCTGTAAGTCTCTCCTCTATTGCAGCAACGAGTTCCTGAACGGTGAAGATCTGAACTGTCTCTTCATCCGAGAGCTGAATCTGAAAGTTTTCCTGAAGGGTGGAAAGGAGCTCGACTCTTTCCAGAGAGTCGAAGCCTAAATCCAACTCTAAATTCATTTGCGGGTGAATCACTGCCTCTTTCTTCATTTCTCGAAGGACTCTGAAGACCTTTTCTTCCGTTACAGTTTGAGGCTGGACTGCTTCGCCGACTCTGCCTGGAGCTTGAGTCGGAGACTTCTCTTCCAGTTCCTGTTGCACCTGAAAACGTTTTATTTTGCGGGTCGTGGTGCGGGGCAAGGGTTCCCGCCGAATCTCAAAGCTGCGCACACGTTTGTATGGTGCAAGTCGCTGCGAGACAGTCTCCAGCTTGTACCGGATCATCTCATAGGTATTGACTGTTTGTCGGCTCTTCATGTAATCGAAGTCCGGCACAATCACAGCATGGAGCTTTTCCTGTTCCTGACTGGCAGTGCGGTCAGGCAGCCCCAGAACGCATAATTCTTTGATGGAAGGGCAACTGTTCTCATAAAAATACTCCACCTCTTCTGGGTAAATGTTCTTTCCTGAACTGAGCACAATGACGTCTTTCTTGCGTCCGGTGATGTGGAGCTGCCCCTGGGAGTTCAAGTAACCCAGATCCCCGCTGTGGAGCCAGCCATTTTTCAGGATCTCCGTCGTGGCCTGAGGGTTCTTCCAGTAGCCTTGCATAATGTTTTCGCCGCGAATGAGAATCTCCCCCACTCCCTCTTGATTGGGCTGCTCAATCTGAATCCGTACGTGGGAAAGAGGTGACCCCACTGAAGCCTGAGCCTTGGATCCGGGAGGAGTGATGGTCGCGAGAGCTGCTGTTTCGGTCATGCCGTAGGCCTGTACGAGGGTAAATCCGAGGTCCCGCAGGTACTCGGAAACTTCTCGGTCAAAGTGGGCTCCTCCCACACCAAAAAGTCGGAAGCGGGAGCCAAAACGCCTGTGAATGGCTGAAAAGAAGAACTTCCCCGGGTTCCAGCCGAAATGCTCATTACAAAAGTGAGAGAATGCGAGAAGCCGGTGGAAGAGGAATCTTTTGAGCAGGGATTGTCCTTTTACTTCTTGAAGGATTCGGTGATAGAGCAGATTGTAGAACTGTGGAACACAGACAAAAATAGTAATTCCCTCATCTTGAAAGCTCTTGAGAATGCGCTGAGCGTCCAGGGAGTCCAAATAGGTCACCTGGGCCCCTACGCTGAGCGGGACGAAAAAGTTCACCAGTAGAGCCAAGACATGATATAAGGGCAGGACTGACAGGATGTGATCGTGCGAGGTCACTCGGATAATGTTCAGGAGCTCCTGAACATTTCGATAAATATTCCGCCGCGTGAGGACAACGCCCTTGGGATTCCCAGTCGTGCCACTCGTGTAAAGGAGTACAAACGCTTCGTCCAGATCGACTTCCACCCAGGGCGAAAGAGTTGTTTCCTCGCCTTTGGCCAGTATCGTCTCCCAATGGAAGTCATCTTTGACGTGTTGACCGGTGATCAAGGTGGGCAGAGGTTCAGGTAAAAGTTCTTGGATCTCTTGGATTTCAGAAACTAACTTTTCAGATGAGATCAGGAACTTGCACTCGGCATGTTGGATCAACCCAGCCAGCGTTTTGCTGTCGTGCAGGATGTCAAAAGGAGCGATTCGGGCCCCGCTGCTTTGCACTGCGAGAAAGGCAATGCCCCAACGGGGTTGATTTTCCATGAGAATCCCCACGGTGGTTCCCGGTCCGATTCCTTGACTCTTTAGAAACAGGCCGATTTTGGCAATCTCTTGACCAATCCTGCGGTAAGTAAAGGATTCTTTTACTTCCTGGGTAATGTGCTGAAGCGCGACTTGTTCAGAGAGCTTTTCCAAGTTCTCCCGAAATCGCTGGGAAAAATCGAAAGTCATGGTTTTGGTCTGGATCAGTTCCCTATCAGACGGCTGACAACTGGCCATCTCCTGAGCGGACTCAATGCTAACATATGCATTGGAGCAATGGACGAAATATCTAGCCAAATGATGCATAATCCGGGTTGGGACGATCCCTCGAGATAATGAACAGTCAGGGGCCTGTGAAGCAGGGGTAAATCGTGGCGAATAAGGGTTTAGATACATGCCAGTCCTGGGATGAGGTGCTGGACCTGGTGGGGACTGCTGAGCGGGAGATCCAACTGGGCGGTGGTGAGAAGGCGGTCGACAGGCAGCACCAGAAGGGTCGCCTGACTGCGCGTGAGCGCATCGCAATGCTCATCGATCCTGACAGTGAGTTCTTTGAGCTGGGGGTGTTTGCGGCATTTGAGATGTATCAAGAGTGGGGCGGTGCTCCAGCCGCTGGCGTTATCACCGGCATTGGGCAAGTTCAAGGCCGACATTTCATGATCGTTGCCAACGACGCCACAGTCAAAGCGGGTGCCTTCTTTCCCACCACAGTTAAAAAGGTGCTGCGGGCTCAGCGGATCTCCATGGACAACCATCTTCCCTTGATCTATCTGGTTGACTCCGCAGGTGTCTTCTTACCGCTGCAAGATGAAGTCTTTCCAGATGAGGACGATTTTGGCCGCATCTTTCGGCACAACGCCCGCATCTCGGCCCAGGGGATTCCACAGATTGCAGCCATCATGGGGCCTTGTGTGGCTGGAGGAGCGTATCTGCCCGTCATGTGCGACAAAGTCTTAATGACCGAAGGAAGTGGTCTCTACATCGCCGGCCCATCCCTGGTGAAAGCTGCCATTGGTCAGGACGTGGAGAGCGATCATCTGGGAGGGGCACAGCTTCATTCAGCGATGAGTGGAACCATCGATTTTCGAGAGGAGACAGACGAGAAGTGTCTCCAGCGTATTCGCCAACTCGTGGGGGCACTGGGAGAACCTGGCAGGGCTCCTTTTCAGCGAGTGGAGGCCAAACCCCCTGGCCAGCCGCCCCAGGAGATTTACAATCTCATGCCTCTTGGCTCCACTGAAGAGTACGATCTGCTCAAAATATTTCAGTGCATCTTCGACCAGGGAGAGTTCACGGAGTATAAGGCTGAATACGGGAAAACCCTGATTTGTGGTTATGCCCGCTTGGCTGGATGGTCTGTAGGGGTGGTGGCTAATCGCAGGCAACATATCAAGAGTCCAGGTCAGCCCATAGAGATCGGAGGTGTGATCTACCGGGAAAGCGCCGACAAAGCGGCGCGTTTCGTGATGGACTGCAACCAGGGTCGTATTCCACTTCTCTTTTTTCAAGATGTGAACGGGTTCATGGTGGGCAGAGCTGCTGAAATCTCAGGGATCATTAAGTCGGGAGCGAAGCTGGTCAATGCGGTAGCGAACAGTGTCGTTCCCAAGATTACCGTGATCATTGGGGGCAGTTATGGGGCCGGCAATTACGCCCTCTGCGGTAAGGCTTATGACCCACGTCTCATTTTCGCCTGGCCGACCTGCCGCTATGCCGTTATGGGGGGGGAACAGGCGGCCAGGACTCTGCTCGATTTGAAGGTCCGCCAACTGGAAAAAAGCGGTAAGAAGATGACTCAGGAAGCCCGCAAACGCCTCCTCGAAAGTATCCAGGAGACTTATGGCCGTCAACTCGATCCCCGCTATGCAGCCGCTCGACTGTGGGTGGACGGAATAATCCAACCCCACCGAACTCGGGAGGCTTTACAGTTGAGCTTGGAAATTGCGGCCCTCAACCCGCAGATCCCGGAATTCAAGACAGGTATGCTCCAAGTGTAGGGTACTAGCCCGGATTATGCATAGGTTCTTGTGACGAAGCGGCGAAAGGACCTATGCATAATCCGGGCTAGATCAGGGAGAATGATGGATAAGGTTAGACTTGATTTCGAGCCCCCTTCGGCATTGATCACGCTGAATCGCCCACAAGTGCGAAATGCGCTTTCACCGGATCTGATTGCCGATTTTCACACCGCCCTGGATCAAGTGCAACAGCGCGATGATGTGGCTGCGGTCATTGTTACTGGAGAAGGGACAGCCTTTTGTGGAGGGGCCGATCTCAGAATTCTTCGAGACATGACGGCTCAATCAGCCGAACAAGCCCGTCGCCACTCGGAGGGTCTGATGAACTTTTTTCACAGAGTTTATGAGTTCCCCAAACCGGTGATCGCTGCAGTGAATGGGCCGGCTATAGCTGGAGGCTGTGGCTTGGCAAGCGTCTGCGATATCGTCTTGGCTGCGGAGGATGCAGTTTTCGGGTATACGGAATCCAAGATCGGTTTTGTTCCTGCTCTGGTAGCTGTTTTCCTGGTGCGGATCTGTGGAGAGAAAAAGGCCAGAGAGTTATTGTTGACGGGCCGCCTGTTCTCGGCTGAAGAGGCTCAGGAGATTGGCCTGGTCAATGATCTTGTGGCAAAGGAGTTCCTGCTTCAGAAAGCCCGTGAGTTGGCTGAAGAGATTTCCCGCAATAGTCCCACCTCTGTGAAATTCACCAAGGAGTTAATGAGCGATTTGCAAAGCTTGGGTCTCAAAGAAGGACTGAGAGTAGCCCTTCAGCTGAACACCTTGATTCGGACGACCGAAGATTTCAAAGAGGGAGTGTCCGCCTTCCTGGAGAAGAGACGGCCAAAATGGAAGGGAAGATAAAATGTCGGAAGTCCTTGATATATTGCCCCGGATACCTTCCGGGATGTCCCTCCATCAGTCCTGGAAAGTAATAGTGAGAAGGGCGTTTGAATGCTGTCCAGCCTCTCTGAAGTAGTCCGGAGCGCCCTTCTTGCGCCTACTCCTTAGTGCTCACTTAGTCTACCCTCTCCCCCCCCCAATGTTACCGTCTTTATGAAACGCGGTACTTAATTGGTACAATGACTGCTCTCTCAAAGAAGGATTCAAACAGCCATCAGGAGGAGCGTCACTGGACAGCCAATATCACAAGGGTCTTCACTACTTCGCACTGACGACTGCCTGTGCGACCTTTCTGTTGGTGATCGCGGGAGCACTGGTGACCAGCAATGACGCCGGTCTTTCCGTGCCCGATTGGCCCCTTTCCCAGGGGCAACTGATGCCTCCAATGGTCGGTGGTGTCCTCTACGAGCACGGGCATCGGATGGTGGCTGCTACAGTCGGCCTCTTAACCATCGTGCTCAACATCTGGTTGTGGAAAGCTCAATCATATCCATGGGTGCGTGGGCTGGGCCTCATTGCGTTGGCGGCCGTGATCGTTCAGGGAGTTCTGGGAGGAGTGACGGTTCTTTTCTTTCTTCCTACTCCCATCTCAGTTCTGCATGCCTCGCTCGCCCCCTTGTTTCTCTGTCTGGTCGTCACGCTTTCTGTGGTGACCTCGTCCAGTTGGGTTCATCTTTCCCGGTTCCTCATGGAAGGATGGCGTGAGGCTTTAAAGGGGACTGAGCGGGAACTGCGTTTAGCAGTTGTGACAACCCTTGCTCTCTACCTCCAGCATGTCCTGGGCGCTGCCCTGCGTCACTCGGGTACCGTCAATGGTACAAAAGGAGCAGTCCTGGTGACGTCGGCGCTCGTTGTGCATTTGGGGGGAGCCGTGGCTGTGACGGGTTTGATCATTGTTGTGTCGCGAGTCTTCATCAAGCGAATACATGATCCCACTATCATTCGGCTGGTATACCTGGAACTGAGCCTGCTTCTTGCCCAACTGTTCCTGGGATGGGGAGCCTATCTGGCTCGAATTGATCCGGCCAACCAGGTGCAGCCGACCGTGGCAAAAGTCTGGATCACCACCTCTCACCTGACGATTGGTGTGCTTCTCCTTGCCACCAGTCTTGTTGTGACTCTCAAGATGACGGGAAAGGCTGTGGGCAAAGCGGCATCAAAAAACCGAAAGTCACCTCTGGAGCCCGCCCTGGCTGGGCAAATATTGTGAGGCAAGTCTCATGAGAATGGAATCAACTGTAGCAGGGAGGCCGATGATGTTAAAGCTTGCCGCATTTTCTGAGCTGACCAGACCACGTGTCACTCTTGCGGTGACCTTGACGGCGGCAGCGGGCTTCTATCTGGCCTCTTCGGCCAAGTTGGATATCTTACTCTTGCTCCACACCCTAGTCGGCACGACTCTCTTGAGTGGAGGTGCAGCTGTCCTCAATCAGTTTCTGGAACGGGAAGCGGACGGCAAAATGCAGCGAACCTGTACACGTCCTTTGCCCTCTGGGCGAGTCGGCGAGACTGATGCCGTCATAGCTGGCGGTATTCTGATCGTCAGCGGGAGCCTCTATTTGGCGCTTCTGACCAATCTACTGGCCGCCTTTCTGGGATGTGTTACCTCGGTTCTTTACCTGTTTGTGTATACTCCTTTGAAAAAGAAGACCCCTGTATGCCTGACCATCGGTGCAATTCCAGGCGCCATTCCACCGTTGATCGGTTGGGCGGCTGCAAAAGGTTCTCTCGATTTCCATGCCTTCCTTCTCTTTGCGATACTCTTTACCTGGCAATTTCCCCACTTCTTAGCTATCTCCTGGATTTATAGGGAGGATTACAAGCGGGCTGGATTCGCTATGTTGTCTTCAACTGATCCGGACGGCAAAAGAACCGGTCGGCGAATTCTGGCGTACACGATTGCTTTGTTGGTCTTGAGTGTGTGGCCGGCCACGGCGGGTTTGACGGGAATGGTCTATCTTATGGGTGCCGTTTTGTTGGGCTCAGCCTTTCTGTGGTTCGGATTTGAAGCCGCTCTCGTTCGCACAACGACCTCGGCACGCCATGTTCTGGTTGCTTCGGTGGTATACCTTCCTCTCCTTCTGATTCTCATGGTCATCGACAAGAATGTCTGAGCCCCGCCCACCCTCCATTTCTCCAACAGTTGATTCCCCGTTGCAGTCTATTGTGGAGGCATCGAATGTGAGCTTCCGCTATGGGCAGCAGGAGGCACTGCAAAACGTCAGCTTCTCGGTTGAGAGAAACCAAATCTGCGGGCTCTTGGGCCCCAATGGTGGAGGTAAGACCACCCTGTTTCGTATCCTTTGTACGCTTCTGGTTCCTGACCAGGGAGAGGCCAGAGTGGCGGGTGTGGATGTGAAGGACAATCCTCGTGAGGTCCGCCGTTTGATCGGGGTTGTCTTTCAATCCAATAGCCTGGATCTGGAACTGACCAGCGAGGAGAATCTGTTCCACCAGGGCCGTCTCTATGGACTTCGGGGAGGAGGGCTGAAGAGGCGTGTGGAAACCTTGATGGCCCGCTTCGGATTGGCGAGCCGGAAACGCGATCTGGTCCGAACGCTTTCCGGTGGTCTGCGTCGCCGCTTAGAGCTGGCCAAAGGCCTACTGCATAGTCCACAAATTTTGATACTGGATGAACCCACCTCTGGACTGGATCCGGGGGCTCGGCTCGACTTTTGGCAACACTTGAAGACTCTACGTGCTGAAGAGGGAATCACCATTCTCTTCACCACTCATTTAATGGAGGAAGCCGAGCGATGTGATCACCTGGTGATCCTGAGCGGAGGCCAGGTGGTGGCCAATGGGACGCCAGCGGCTTTGAAAGAAAAAATCGGTGGGGATGTGATTGTCATTCGGACTCCGGATCCGGAGTCTCTCCGTGGTTTGATCGGGGAGCAGTTCGCCTGTGACTCCAAGGTGGTCGATGGGACCTTGCGCTTGGAACGCCCTCGGGGGTATGAACTGGCGGCAAAGATCATGGAAAGCTATCCACAGCAGATTGAGGCAATCAGCGTGGGGAAAGCGACCCTGGAAGATGTCTTTGTTCACGAAACCGGGCATCGCTTCGCAGAGAAGGGGCAGCAGGAGTAGAAGGAGACAGGAGGCAGGAGGCAGGAGGCAGGAGGCAGGAGGCAGGAGGCAGGAGACAGGAGGCAGGAGACAGGAGGCAGGAGACAGGAGTCGGAATTCACAATTGAGAGAGGTCTGTAGCCATCAATCTTCACAGCGAAAGGGGGGGAGTGATGCTCAAGCGAAGCAAGGGTTCCCGGGAAGAGGAAACGTGGTTGAGCGACGAGCAGCTGGCTCAGTGCGCAAGGGCTGACGAGGCTGAAACCTTTCCATCCCCGGTCCCCACCCGCATCGTCTCCAATGGCGAATACATGCCTCAACCTCAAACGGTGCAACAGAAGCGCGTTGAGGCCAGGATTGAGGAGCTGGCCGACTCGGCCAGCAAGAAGTTGGGTCTCAGCCGGAGGAAGTTCCTGGTGAGCACAGGCGGCCTGGCCGCATCCTTTCTGGCCATGAATGAAGTGTTCGGAAACTTCTTCAACATCCAGGAGGGCGAGCTGCTAGAGCCCTCGGCTTTCGCCGCCAATGGAACCCCGGCCAACCTGTTTGTGCTGGACGACCAGCTCCATATGGTGAGGCACAGCAGAGCCTTTGGCGGGGCGCTGCGAGCGGCGGCGCAGGGTCCGACAACCC
>JAPUKI010000125.1 GCA_027295745.1 Acidobacteriota bacterium | reverse complement strand
ACAAACCGTACTACCAGGATTTAAGAGAGTTTATTCGAGTGCTTGAGGAAAACGGCAAGCTCTTGCGTATCAACCGGGAGATTAACAAGGATACCGAGCTTCATCCCTTGGTTCGCTGGCAGTTCAGAGGATTAGAGGAGGAGGATCGGAAGGCCTTTCTGTTTGAGAAGGTGACGGATTCGAAAAAGAGAACCTACCGGGGTTCTGTTCTGGTGGGCGGGCTGGCGGGTTCGGCTGCCATCTACTGCCTGGGAGTGGGATGCCAGGAGGATGAGATTACCGACCGATGGCTCTACGCCATGGATCATCCAGTAGAGCCTGAGTTGGTCAGCCAGGGTGCCGTCATGGAAGAGATTCACACCGGTAAAGACCTCCTTTCCCACGGTGGTTTTGCAGAGTTTCCCATCCCCATCTCGACTCCCGGTTACGATAATGGCCCTTACATTACCGGAGGTCACTGGATCACCAAGGATCCAGAAACAGGAGCGAGAAACGTGGGCAATTATCGCGCCTTGATCAGAGGGCCGGGACTCAGTGGCCTGATGATTGGGACGCCCCAGGATCTCTCCAGCCACTGGGAAAAGTGCAGGAAACAGGGGAGGCCGCTTGAAGTGGCCGTGGCCGTGGGAGCAGTGCCTGCTGTCTCCTATGCAGCCACCCAAAAGGTCCCTCCCAGCATGGACGAAATGAGTCTGGCAGGAGGCTTGATAGGAGAGCCCATCCCACTGGTCAAGTGCCAGACAGTGGATCTGGAGGTTCCAGCCAGTTCTGAGATCGTCTTTGAAGGAATCATCCCCACCTCCTACCTGGAAGAAGAGGGACCTTTCGGCGAGTCAATGGGGGTGGTGGATCCACGGACGCTGAGCCCGGTCTTTGAGCTCACCGGCATCACACACAGAAAAGATCCCGTTTGGGTGTCGATCATCAGCCAGGTGACACCCAGCGAAAGTTCCAAGATCAAGGCCATGGGGATGTCCACTCTCATCTACCGCTACCTTCAAAAGAAGGGCTTTTCCAGTGTGCTGGAGGTGTTCCTGATGGAACCCCTGGTGAACCTGCGTCCCTATGTCGTCCTGCGCATGAAAAAGAAGGACTACCAGGAGCCGTGGAAGGTCATGGATGCCCTGCTGGACTACGGAGATCGCGTGGGCAAACTGGTGGTTACGGTGGATGAGGACATTAATCCAGCCGATCCTGTGGCCGTGCTTTGGGCCATCACCCACCGCTCCCAGCCTCACAAAGACACCAAGATCGTGGGCAATCGGCCTTTCGGCGCTACCCCTATCGGTATGGTCCTAAGCCATCCATCCAGCCGTTACGACAGCGAGGAGTCCTCTCTGCTCATCGACGCAACCCGCAAGGCCGACTTTCCTCCGCTCTCCCTTCCCAAAAAGGAATTTATGGAACGGGCACGGGTGATTTGGGAGGAATTAGGTCTGCCTGAGCTGAAGCCCAAGGAGCCATGGCACGGCTACCCCCTGGGTTTTTGGCCTGAAGATTTGGCAGAAGAAGCGCGACTTGCAGTTGCAGGCGAGTACACTCAGCTGGAGGAATCGTTAAAAAGCACCCGCGTCCAGGTGGGTGAGGATGAGACGCTGGGCTCGTTGAGAGCCAAGTGGGGAGTCACCCATGCTGGGAGAGCAGAATAATAGGGGAATTGCGGCTCTATCTTTCAGGCCGCAGGACCACCAGCACATCGAACTGTTCAACATCTGGCTGGCCTGCCACCTGGAAGACATCTGGAATGCTGCGAGCCAGTTCTGATTGCCGGAATTCCTGAAGCGCTTCTTCTGATTTCCAGATGTAGATGCCTCCGAATCCACCATTTCTATTGTCCCGGACGTAGTACTTCTGGAGCAGACCCGGCAGCTCACGGTACTGGGGGGCGCGGGCCTCCATCATTTTGAGTACATCGTCTTCGGACAGGCCACTGCGAAATCTGACAAATTGCATGATCATTCTCTTCACCCTCGAAGTTAGACTAGCCTGCAGAGGTTATCACTATCTAATCCTCATCCAGTTTGAATAAGCGGCGGGCGTTCTCGCCCAGAATGTTGCGCCTGGCCTGCTCGCTGAGAAAGGGCAGGTCGAAGATCACGCTGGGCAAATCGAAGTCCCAGTGGGGCCAGTCTGACGAATAGAGAAGCTGAGTCTCGGCGTTGATCATCTCAAAGGTCAATTCCAGTGCCTGAGGATGATCGGTCTCGATAGGCTGGGAGGAAAAGAACATCTCGCGCATGTACTCGCTGGGTGGCTTTTTCAGTAAAGGCGCTTCGGAAGTCCGCATCATGTACTCATGGTCCAGCCGCTGCATCAGGAAGGGCAGCCAGGCAAGGCCGCTCTCCATCCAGATAATCTTGAGCCTGGGGAAACGCTCTGGCAGCCCGTTTAACACCCAGTTGGTCATGTGCACCAGATTGCAGATGACAAAGGAGAGGGCGTGCATTCCAATGAACCGGTTCATTTGCAGCATGGAGGGATCCTGCCAGTAATACCCGGCATGAAAGCACAGCGGCATCTCCCGCTCCTCCAGTGCGGCGTAAACCTTCATGTAGTGGTTGTGATGTACGGGCTTGTAGCGGGTACTGGTGATGATGAAGCCGATCGAACCTTTGACCTCGGAAAATTCCTCAACCGTGCGCAGAGATGCCTCCGGATCATTAAAGGGCAGGAACATAAAACTCTTGATCCGTTTGTCACCTGGCAGGATTCTCTCAGCCAGCCAACGGTTGTAGGCCCGGCCCAAAAGAACTTCCATCTCAGGCTGCGGGTGCACGCCCAGGAACAACATGGCGGTGGGGAACACCACCATGTAGTCGAGGCCGAGGCTTTCTATGGCGCGCCGGGTCAGGATCACATCAGGATGGACGTCTTTTTCCTCCACCTTTTCCAGCCGGTTGTCCGTGTGGGGGATGCGACCGCCCACGCCTTGATAGCGAAGGCCAAAGTCACCGCTCAGGCCATAGGGCGGTGCGCCGGTCCTGAACTGTTGGTACTCCAGCGCCTGGGCGCGGATGACCGGATCCTCGATATACCGGATGATCTCATGCCACGAGGTGGTCTCCATGTGATGGGCATCGATGTCAACGATAAAGTAGTCTTCGAAGTTGCGTTCATCGGCTTGCTGCCTTGCGTGTGCCAGAATGTCACGCGTGTCCGTATGAACATCTATTTGCTGGATTGGCATCTCCCGGCTCTTCTCACTCGATGGGCCCAATGTTCTCTCTCTCCTTAACGAGTTTCCCGGTACCTCAAACCAGTCAAGAGCCTCAGTCCGGTCGGGTTCGCTGGAACCACATGGCAAGGTCGAAGGTATTGAGGTTGACGGCCTTAAGGATCTCTGACAGGCTGACGACCACCTCTGTTGGAGTAACGGCTTCGCCCAGGATCGGCGAGAAAAACCGGTCTTCCTTCTCCACCTTGGCCGCAAACAATTTCATCGCCGCCGTCATCAGCTGCTGCACCGTTTCGTCGGAAAAGCGTTCCGGATTGCTCTCCGCCAGGGCCTGCTGTGCCTCAGCCCAGATAGAGCCTGCGGCGTCTGTTGGATTGAAATCGAGTTTAGGTGACTGATCTGCTTTAGCCTTAGAGGACGACATAGACACCCCCATCGCGCAGCTTGACGTCATATTTTTTCAAGCCCACTTGCTTGTTGCCTGGATGCAAACCGCTCTTGATCTTGTACTCATAGCCGTGCCACGGGCAGATGATATGGATATGCTCCTGCGAGAACTTTAACCCCTGGCTCGTCTTGTCCTGCGCTATAACCTCTTCGACCTTCTCCAGGATCTTGCCCTGGCAGACCGGACCGCCCCGATGGGCGCACTGGTTCCGATAAGCGTAGAAATTACCATCGAGGCGGAACACGCCGATCTCCAGATCTTCGTAGGCAACGATCTTGCGGTCCCTCTGCTGGAAGGCTGTTTCCTTAGCCACAAACAAGTCCATTTGCTCTTTTCCTTTTCTTGACCACCCCCAGTGCAATCTAAGACTGAAAGGCTATTTGCCGACATTCGAAGCTGTCGCTTCCTCAAGCATTTTGAATCAGGATATCACATGGATTCATTCGACCACTCGCTGCATTCAGTGGAAATGTGGGCTGTTCCCACATTTCCATCGCGCTAGCCTTCGTAGTCCTGGGCGACGGCCAGGGGAGGCTGACCTTCCCAAACCCGTTTCATATTCTGATAGGCGAACTCCCCGCGGCGGCACCAGGTATTCCAGGTCGTGCCCGCGCTGTGAGGAGTGACGATGACGTTTTCCATTTTGAGGAGGGGGTTGTCCCCTTCCACTGGCTCCTTTTCGAAAACGTCCAGACCGGCTCCGGCGATACGGCCGCTCTCTAATGCCTCGATGAGCGCCGCCTCGTCAATGACTGCTCCCCGGCTGGTGTTGATGAGTACAGCAGTGGGTTTCATCAGCGCCAGGCTCTCCCGGTTGACCAGGTGATGGGTCTCAGGAGTCAGAGGTGTGTGACAGGAGATAATGTCTGAGGAGCGAAACAGTTCCTCCAGGGAGACCCTCTCGACCTTGACCTCTCGCTCACGTTCCGGTGTGAGTGGGTATTTGTCGTGGTATTGGACTTTGACCTGGAAGGCCTGAACCCGACGGGAGACTTTCAGGCCGATGTTGCCGATTCCCACGATGCCAACCAGTTTGCCAGCCATTTCGAAGGTGTTGAACCCGTCAATGGGGGCTTTCCAGCGGCCCTCTCGAGTGGCCCGGTCGGCCAGGATGAGACGTCTGTAGAGAGCAAGCATCAGCAGCACGGTGTGGTCGGCCACGGCCCAGGAGTTGGCGCCCCCGTTGTTGGCGCAGGGAATACCCAGCTCGCCCATCAGCTTGAGGTTCATACGGTCGTGTCCTGCCGCCAGGAGCTGAACCAGACGGACTTTGGAAGCCGCTCCAAGCAGGCCCCCACTCAGCCCGGCGCGGTAGACCATCAGGAAATCAGCCTCTTTGACCGCTTCCATCTGTTCCTTCTCAGAGAGCCTTCCCTCCAGGGCGATGGTGCTGAAACCATGGGGCGCGCAGGAGGTGATCAGATCCACGATGGGTTGAGTCAACCCGTGAAGAAACACCACTTTGGCTTGTGTCATGGGGCCATCTTTTCTGCTCACTGCACCGTTTGTTTTCTCTACCCTACCATGAGAGAATGCCGCTTGAATATGATGCGGTTGATCATACTGTTGATTCTTTTGCAGTCGGGCGTAATGGCCCAGCAATCGCAGCCTGCCGGGGGACAGCACGGGAACAGATCGCTTCGCATCCACAGGATCACTGAAGCTCCCACCCTGGATGGAATACTGAATGAGCAGGTGTGGAGAGATGCGCCTGTGACCGGTGATTTCCTGCAAAGGGATCCTAGCGAAGGAATGCCGGCAAGCGAGAAGACCGAGGTTCTAGCCCTTTACGACGACCAAAACCTTTACTTTGGAGTCAGATGTTTTGACAGCCAGGCAGAAGGAATCCTGGCCACAGAGCTGAGGCGGGATAATAGCTTTG
Organism: Acidobacteriota bacterium; assembly: GCA_027295745.1. Classification (GTDB taxonomy): domain Bacteria; phylum Acidobacteriota; class UBA6911; order RPQK01; family JADFOI01; genus JADFOI01. The sequence continues at coordinate 2,186 of JAPUKI010000125.1, read as the reverse complement.
GCAATGACGACAGCTTTGCCATCATCCTTGACACCTTCCACGACCACCGAAACGCTTTTTTGTTCCGAATTAACCCCATGGGGACGCAATACGATGCGCTGATCACCGAGGAAGGCCGGGTCGTCAACCAAAGCTGGGACGAAAAGTGGGAAGTCGAGGCCCACACGGATGAGGAAGGCTGGTCGGCCGAAATTAAGATTCCGCTGAGATCTATTCGTTTTTCCGCCTCGGGAGAAAATCCCACCTTTGGAATTGACTTTGAGCGAGTCATCCGGCGCAAGAACGAGTTTACCTACTGGAATAACTACAGGCGGGGTTTCAGCTTTCGGCAGATCTCTCAGGGAGGACATTTAACGGGAGTCGAGGTGGAGGCGGAAGTCCAGCTTCGAGTCAAGCCCTATATCAATACCCGGGTGCTCACGCGGGGTCAGGAAGAGCGAAGCACCATTTTGTTGGGAGACATCGGGCTGGAGGATCTGAAGTACCCGCTGACTTCAAGTCTTACACTGGAGCTGACCGCCAACACGGATTTTGCCCAGACCGAGGTGGATAACCAGATCATCAACTTTGACCGCGTGTCGCTCTTCTTTCCGGAAAAAAGAGACTTTTTCCTGGAAGGAGCCGGCATCTTTGATTTTGGCACCGTGCGCAGCGAGTCATCGACCGAAATAAAACTTTACCACAGCAGGAGAATCGGGCTCTCCAGTGGCCAGGCCATCCCCATACTGGTGGGTGGCAAAGTGTCCGGTAAGCTGGGAGACAAATACACTGTAGGGTTCTTGGACGTTCAAACGGATGATTTCCAGGGTAAACCGGGCGACAATTTCGCTGTTTTCCGGCTGAAGCGAGATCTTTTCTCTCGCTCTTCCATCGGATTGTCGCTCACCAATCGGCAAGCCGAAGGAGGAGATTTCAACCGTGTATTCGGGGTCGATCAAAACCTGGTCTTCTTTGACCACCTGAAGCTGACCGGGATGGTGTCCAAGTCCTTTACCGATGGAGTGCAAGACAAGGAGTGGATTGGAGCGGTGGGGGGTGTCTGGCAGGATGATCTATTCGACATCGGTTTTGACTACTGGGTCAAGGAGGAGAATTTCGAGGCCGACTTGGGTTTCCTGTCGAAAAGGGGGGGGATGCGAAAATATGTCCCCCACTTAATATTTACGCCCCGCCCCCAGAGTGAAACGATTCGTCAGTTCCGGTGGGGAGTCCGCTATGATAACTTTCGACGTCCTGGGGATGACCGTCCTGAATCGGAGATGGTTCACATCCTGAACATCACCAGTTTTCAAAATGGAAGTACTTTCCGAGGCTCCCCTCATTACCAGATCGAAGATGTCAAAGCCGACTTGTCTTTACCGGGTGGACTGGTAGTCCCTCCCGGACACTACAGCTGGTGGCGTCTTCCCGTGACCTATGCCTTCAATCCCGCCCGCAAGTTCAGCGGCAGCTTCGGTTACCGGTTTGAACCGGACTATTACGGAGCAGGCGGCAAACGCCACCGGGTGCAGATCAATCCTGTCTTAAAGCTGGGCAGCAACTTTTCAACTTCGATTAGTTATACCTTTTTTGACGTTCAGCTCTCGGGAGGCGAGGCGGTCAAATTTCACCAGGTGAACAACCGCCTGAACATTTCCCTGAGTCGGAAATGGCTGACCAGCACACTGGTCCAATACAACAGCACCAGTGACTTGATCGGGATCAATTTTCGACTGAATTACATCTATCGCCCAGGCGATGATTTGTTTATTGTTTTCAATGACTTCCGCAATCGCAGCGAGCCAGTGACGGAGCTCGATCGCTCCTTGACCGTGAAACTCACCCACTCCTTCGAATTTTGAAAGGTGGAAGCGAAATCTTGCTGTCACCCCATTTTGGCGAGTTTTCCTGAATAGTACCCAAAGAAGTGCTCCAGGATGTGGTCGTCTGGATGCTTCTCTCTATCAGTCATGCTCTCGGTGGGGATGGGGGTGGGTGTCCCCAGAATGGAGGCCAATACCTGGGTCTTGGCAGCTTTCTCAAGAGTCAGGGTTCTTATCAGCGTCTCTTCGATGCTCTTGCCCACCACGAATGCTCCATGACCCTTATGCATAATGGCGCGCGCCTTTCCGAGTTGCTGGGCCATCCTCTCTCCCATCTCTTTTGTTCCCACATATAAGGGATACTCTTCGTAGATGGGAACTCCC
>JAPUKI010000124.1 GCA_027295745.1 Acidobacteriota bacterium | reverse complement strand
AAGCTGATCATGCCCATCGCCATGGAGAAAGGGCTGCGCTTTGCCATCCGTGAGGGCGGGCACACGGTGGGAGCCGGAACCATTGCCGAGATAGTGGAATAGGAGGCAGGAGAGAGAATCCAGAATCCAGAAGGAGATTTTTAAACCTGGAAGCTGAACGAAGATGCAGGAAAATATCACGTTCCAGTGCACGGAGTGCAAACGAAAGAATTACGTTTCCACCAAGAACAAAAGGAATGTTACGGGGCGTCTGGAGCTTAAGAAATACTGTAAGTGGTGTCGACACCACACACTGCATCGGGAGACAAAGTAACTAACGGCTGACAGCTGTCAACTGACAATGAGCAACAAACGAGAGGGCTTCAGTGTCAGCTGTCAGTTGTCAGTTGTCAGTTGTCAGTTGTTTAACTTAAGGCCAGTAGCTCCAACTGGTAGAGCGCCGGTCTCCAAAACCGGATGTTGGGGGTTCGAATCCCTCCTGGCCTGCCATTTAGTCTTATGTTAGAAAAGGTTCGGCACGCTCCCAGGAACTTGATCACTTTCTACGGTGATGTAAAAACGGAGCTCAGGAAAGTCACCTGGCCCAGCAAAAAGGAAGTCTACGGGACGACATTGGTTGTGATCATTACGGTATTCTTTTTCGGGATATACTTGTTTTTGGTGGACATTCTGTTGAGAAATCTGGTGAGGCAAGTCTTTGACTTTTTCTAGACTGGATGGTTTCGCCGCAGTCACAAAGTGAGGTGAAGACAATTACGACATCTCAGGCCGAGGAAAAGGGAAAAAAGTGGTACATCATCCATACCTATTCCGGCTTTGAACGGAAGGTGGCAGAAAGCCTGATGAACCGGGTTCAGGTCCATGAACTGGAAGGTAAGATTGGGCAGATCCTCATTCCCACCGAAGACGTGGTTGAGATGAAAGGTGGGAAGAAGGTGGTGACCTCAAAGCTTTTCTTTCCCGGGTATATCCTGGTGGAAATGGCCATGACGGAAGAAACCTGGCACGTGGTGAGAAATACACCCAAGGTCACTGGATTTGTGAGCCAGGGGAACAAGCCCACCCCCCTGACAGAGGAAGAGGTGAGTCAGGTTGTGAACCGTGTTTCTTCGGCCGACGAGAAGCCGAAGCCGAAGTTTATGTTCGAGACGGGTGAAACGGTGAAAATCATCGACGGACCGTTCTCCAACTTTACTGGTCTTGTTGAGGATGTCAATCTGGAACGGAACACGGTAAAGGTGATGGTGACCATCTTTGGTCGAGCCACTCCGGTTGAGCTGGAGTTCATTCAAGTGGAAAAGATGTGAGGAATCTATGGCCAAGAAAGTACTCGTTTTAATAAAGTTACAAATTCCGGCTGGGAAGGCGACACCCGCACCTCCGGTAGGTCCTGCCCTGGGTCAGCATGGCGTTAATATCATGGATTTCTGTAAAGCCTTCAACGCCAAGACTCAGAACCAGGAGGGATTGATCATTCCGGCGGTCATTACGGTCTACCAGGATCGAAGCTACTCGTTTGTGACGAAAACACCACCTGCGGCGGTACTTCTGAAGCGGGCGGCGGGAATCGCTAAAGGTTCCGCGGAGCCCAATAAGGACAAAGTGGCGCAGGTGAGCATGAAACAGGTGGAAGAGATCGCCAAGGCCAAGATGGTAGATCTGACTGCCAATGACCTGGAGGCGGCTTCACGGATTATTCTGGGGACTGCTCGCAGCATGGGGCTGGAAGTCATAGAGTAAAGGTGTGTCGATGTCGGGAAAGAAATACCTAGCAGCCAAAGAAAAGGTACAAGAAGGAGACCGTACGCTGGAAGATGCGATCAACCTGATGCAGGAGGTCAAATTTGCTGGCTTTGACGAAACGGCCGAGCTGTCGGTTCGACTGGGCGTGGATCCCAGACATGCTGATCAGATGGTGCGCGGGACGGTGGTTCTCCCCAATGGTCTGGGCAAGAAGGTTCGAGTCTGCGTAATTGCTTCGGCCGACAAGGTGAAAGAGGCCGAAGAAGCGGGTGCCGATATTGTGGGGGGTGAAGACCTGGTGAGCAAGATTCAGGGCGGCTGGATGGAGTTTGATGCCGTGGTGGCTACACCGGACGTGATGAAAGTCGTTGGAAAATTGGGTCGAGTGCTGGGTCCCAGAGGATTGATGCCGAATCCCAAGGTGGGAACGGTGACCTTTGAGGTGGGAAAAGCGGTGGCCGATATCAAAGCTGGAAAAGTTGAGTTCCGAGTCGATAAAAATGGTATCATCCATGCCCCCTTTGGGAAAATGTCCTTCACCGGGGACCAGCTGATTCAAAACGCTCGCAGTCTGCTTGAGGCTGTGCTTCAGGCCAAACCGGCCTCTGCAAAGGGCCGATACGTGCGGGGGGTCTTTGTCTCATCCACAATGGGGCCGGGAATCAAGGTCAGTCTGGCACAAGTGGAGGCAATGTGAGGAAACAGCTGACAGCTGACAACTGACAACTGACAACTGACATGAATAGAGATCAGAAACAGAGTTTGGTTGAGGAACTCAACAAGACGTTCAAAGCGAACAAGAGCATCTTGTTGATCCATTTCAAGGGCGTGAATGTGTTGGATGAGACAGATTTTCGCCGCCAGATTTCCAAAGTGGACAGTGGGTACCAGGTTGTGAAAAATAGGCTCGCCTTGCGGGCCCTTCAGGAGACGTCGCTGGAGCAGCTACGGGAGCATTTTAAGGGGCCAACGGCCATTGCCTACACCGTTGGGGATCCGGTGGCGCTGGCAAAAGTAGTCAAACGGTTCATCCGGGAACACCCAGAGGTGACTTTTAAAGCCGGGGTTGTGGAGGGCAAAGTCTTCTCGGCGAGTGAGGTGGAACTTCTGGCGAAAATGGCCTCCCGACCCGAGCTGCTGGAGAAGCTCGTGTTTCTCCTGAATGCTCCGCTGGTGCGGCTGGTCACTGCGCTGCAGTCACCGCTCAGAGGACTGGCTTCAGTGCTGAAGCAATTGGTAGAGAAAAAGGAAAAAACTTAACTTATAGGGGAGGATTCGCAATGGCGATCACTCGAGAAGATGTGATGGGCTGGATTGAAGGGGCATCAATTGTAGACATTAACCAGTTGGTGACGGAGCTGGAAGAGAAGTTTGGAATCACTGCCATGGCCGGACCTGTGGCAGTGGCCGGGGCTGCAGCTGGGGGGGCTGGAGGGGAGGCAGGTGCAGCTGAGGAACAGTCGGAGTTTGAGTGCCTCTTGACTGCAGTCGGTGACAAGAAGATTAATGTCATTAAGGCAGTGCGCGAGGTCACCAGCCTGGGTCTGAAAGAGGCGAAAGACCTTGTGGAAGCAGCTCCAAAGGCCATCAAAGAGGGTGTCAGTAAAGAAGAAGCCGAGGGGATCAAAAAGAAATTTGAAGAAGTCGGAGCGACGGTCGAGATCAAATGAGCAGTTGGTCAAACCGGGAAGAGCGCAGCTCTTGTCACACCCCATAAAGTATGATAAGCTATCCGATCTCAGGATAGAGTGTGCATAGTCAAGATGGACCGAAGGGGATCTGTGTCCCCTTTTTGATTTTTTGTCCTTAAGAGCTGGTCTGGGACGTTAAGACGCTAAAGCCTAAAAACTAAAGCGGTTGGGAGTTTTCTCTGCTCTCTTATATCCGTGTGTTCCGCTATATCCACACGTGTTTGAAGTCACATTTTGCGTGGCAGCCTACACTATCCAAAACAATAACTATCTCAAGGGGAGCATGCAGGCATGTTTAATCAGCTGAAGAATGTTTATCGGGAGAGAGTGGACTTCTCGAAAAGAAAGTCCTTTTTCCCCATACCTAACTTGCTGAAGGTCCAAAAGAATTCCTACCGGCGATTCCTCCAGATGGATTTGTTGCCCGCTGAACGGGAGGATTTTGGGCTGCAATCGGTGTTTCATTCCGTTTTTCCGATTAGCGATTTCCGTGGCACCTCCTCACTGGAGTTTGTGGATTATGCCATTGGCGATTGGGAATGCAAGTGTGGAAAGCTGAAGGGACTTGAGCACCTGCGCGGGAAATGCAGCAAGTGCGGAGCGATGTTGGGCTTTAACTCATACGAAATCGAGGACCTGATTTGTGGGCACTGCGGGTCCAAAAACCCCAATGAAGTCGAGCGGTGTGACGATTGCGGGGATCCGGTCCAGCTGAACCTGAAGTACAACATTGATGAATGCAAGGAGCGGGGTATGAGTTATTCCGCCCCCTTGAAGGTGACCATCCGCCTGGTGGTCTGGGACAAGGACAAAGAAACGGACGTTAAAACCATTCGCGATATCAAGGAGCAGGAAGTCTACTTTGGGGATCTCCCCTTAATGACTGAGAACGGGATCTTCATCATCAATGGCACGGAACGCGTGATTGTCAGTCAGCTTCATCGTTCACCCGGTGTCTTCTTTGAGTCAGGAGCCCTAAAGAGCTACTTCTTGGCCAAAATCATTCCCTACCGGGGTTCTTGGGTCGAGTTTGAATACGACAGTAAAAATCTCTTGTATGTGCGCATTGATCGGAAGCGGAAGTTTCTGGCCACTGTCTTCTTGCGTGCCTTGGGTTTGGGTTCAGATGAAGAAATCCTGAAAACCTTCTACAAGATCTCAGCCATCACAGTCAGAGGGGAAAAGCTGTTCTGGAAGCTCGATGAAAATCTCGTCGGAAACAAGTTGAGCAAGAATATTCCGACCCCGGGCAAAAAGAGATCCGTTCTGGTTGGCGCCGGGAAAAAGTTCACTCAGGCGGCCTTTGCCAAGCTCCAGAAAGCAAAAGTCAAAGAGGTGGAGATTGGTATTAAAGATTTGGAAGGGGCATTGGCAGGTGCCGAAGTGGTGGATTCCTCCTCTGGCGAGATTCTCCTGGAAGCGAATAGCGAGGTGACGGGAGCCGTCGTCAACTCTTTGATCGAGGCCGGAATTGGAAAGTTTTCCATTTTCTTCCCGGATCGCGATGATGTGGGCGAGGTGCTCTCCGCTACCTTAGCGCGTGACCAGGTGAAAAACAGCAACGATGCTCTGATTGAGATCTATCGCAAGCAGCGTCCAGGTGATCCTCCCACCACCGACACCGCCACTGCCCTGTTTCACGGGATGTTTTTCGATTCCAGGAAATATGATTTTTCCCGCGTGGGCCGACTGAAATTCAACATTAAGCTGGACCTGGATACTTCTCTGGATGAACGGACTCTTACCCCTCAGGATTTTTATCATGTGATCGAGTATCTGCTGAAGTTAAAGAAGAACATTGGGACTGTAGACGATATTGATCATCTGGGGAACCGTCGCGTTCGAGCCGTCGGTGAGTTGTTGGAAAATCAGTTCCGAATCGGTCTGGTGAGGATGGAAAGGGCGATTAAGGAGAAGATGTCCGTTCATCAGGAAATGGCCACCGCCATGCCTCACGACCTGATCAACGCCAAGCCCGTTATGGCCGCCATTCGTGAGTTCTTCGGCAGCAGCCAACTCTCCCAGTTTATGGACCAGACCAATCCACTCTCGGAGATTACCCATAAAAGGCGGCTCTCTGCATTGGGTCCCGGGGGGTTGAGCCGAGAGAGGGCAGGATTCGAAGTGCGGGATGTTCATCCGACCCACTATGGTCGAATCTGTCCGGTTGAGACCCCGGAAGGACCCAATATTGGCCTGATCTCCTCCTTGAGCTGCTATGCGCAAATTGACGAGTTCGGATTCATCGAATCGCCCTACCGTAAGATCGTCTCGGGGACCATTGTGGACTATGCCAAGATCACCAACGCGGGAAGTACCAAGTTCAAGGTAGGCGACGTCTATAAGCTGAAGCAAGTGGAGGCGGTCAACAAGAAGATGACGGGGAGGAAGCGACCGGCCGAATTCGAGACCCATGCCTTCTACTTGACGGCCTGGGAGGAAGATAAGCACGTCATTGCTCAGGCCAATGTCCAAGTGGACAATAGAGGGCGCATTGTACGCGAGCGGGTCAGTGCTCGTCACCAGGGCAACTTTCTTTTTGTCCCGAGAGAAGAAGTTGAGTATGTGGACGTGAGTCCCAAGCAGCTAGTCAGTGTAGCAGCAAGCTTGATCCCGTTTTTGGAAAACGATGATGCTAACCGAGCCCTGATGGGATCGAATATGCAGCGGCAGGGGGTGCCCTTGGTTCAGGCGGAAGCGCCTCTTGTGGGTACGGGAATGGAATTCATTGCCGCCCGAGACTCAGGAGCAGTTCTGCTGTGTCGACGGGCAGGCATGGTGGACAGCGTTGATGCAGAACGGATCATTGTGCGTGTCCTGGCTGAAAATGGAGAGAAGACTCGAGACGCGGGTGTGGACATTTACAAGCTGACCAAGTTTAAGCGTTCGAATCAAAACACCTGTATCAATCACAAACCCTTGGTCCAAAGAGGTGACCGTGTTGAAAGAGGTCAGGTGTTGGCTGATGGTCCTTGTACCGAAAAAGGGGAGTTGGCACTGGGAAGAAATGTCCTGGTGGCATTTATGTCCTGGAGAGGCTACAACTTTGAAGATGCGATCCTGGTCAGTGAACGTCTCGTCAAGGAGGACCTCTACACCTCGATCCACATCGAAGAGCTGGACGTCGAGTCCCGCGATACCAAGCTGGGCCCGGAAGAGATCACTCGAGACATTCCCAATGTCAGTGAGTCTATTTTAACCGATCTGGATGAGAGTGGAGTGATCCGCATCGGTGCCAAGATCCGGCCGGGCGGAATTCTGGTGGGAAAGGTTACGCCCAAGGGTGAAACTCAACTGACACCCGAAGAAAAGTTGCTGCGGGCGATCTTTGGCGAGAAGGCAGGAGAAGTCAAGGACGCTTCGCTCTATACACCCCCTGGAATTGAGGGCACGGTTGTCGATGTCAGGATCTTCTCTCGAAAGGGTGTGACCAAGGACGGGAGAGCCCGCCAAATAGAGCAAGAGGAAATTGAACGCCGGGAGAAGGACCTGGAAGATGAAATTCGCATTCTGAGGGAAGAGAGCAGTAAACGGATTGTGGATGTTTTATCCGGGAAGAGCACCACCAGTAAGGTGACCGATGCGGCTGGAAACGTGGTTGCCAAAAAAGGTGGAAGGCTGAACAGCAAGGCTTTGGACGCTCTCAGCTACCAGGAACTCAGAAAAATTGGCGTCACCGGAAAAAGCGCCCAAAAAGAGCTTTCTCAAATCGAGGTCAAGACAGACCGTCAGGTCGAAATTCTGCGCTCCCTGCATGAGGATCGGTTGAGCCGGATGGAGAAAGGCGATGAATTACTGCCTGGAGTCATCAAGATGGTCAAAGTTTACGTGGCCATGAAACGGAAGCTTTCAGTCGGCGACAAGATGGCTGGGCGCCACGGAAACAAGGGAGTGATCGCCCGGATAGTTCCCGAAGAGGATATGCCCTATCTTCTCGATGGGACTCCTGTGGAGATCGTGTTGAATCCTCTGGGGGTTCCCTCCCGCATGAACGTGGGACAAATCCTGGAAACCCATCTGGGATGGGCTGCAAAGGTTCTGGGACTGCAGTATGCCACTCCTGTCTTTGATGGTGCCCGCGAGCACGAGATCAAGGAGGAGTTGAAAAAGGCAAACCTGCCCATCAACGGGAAGACGGTACTTGGTGATGGCATGACGGGCGAACGTTTTGATCAGGAAGTCACGGTTGGCTACATTTACATGCTCAAACTCAGTCATCTGGTGGACGACAAGATTCACGCTCGCTCCATCGGACCCTACAGCCTCATTACCCAACAGCCTCTGGGCGGTAAGGCACAGTTCGGCGGTCAGCGCTTCGGAGAAATGGAAGTTTGGGCGCTGGAAGCCTATGGAGCCGCTCACATCCTTCAGGAGTTGTTGACCGCGAAATCGGATGATGTGCAGGGCCGAGCCAAGATTTATGAGGCGATTGTGAAGGGTGAGTCCACTTATAATCCTGGAATCCCGGAGTCATTCAATGTTTTGATCCGGGAACTCCAGTCCCTGGCTTTGGACGTGGAATTGATAGAAAAACCAAGGAAGATAGTTCATCGGCGCTCCGAGATGCTCGTGGAGGCAGAGAAAGCCCTCAGTGGTGCACCGGCGGAGACGCAAAGTGAATGAAAGTAGGTGAATAGCTTGAGACTCTTTCGTGATCTTGACAAATCTCAGCTCTTGAAGAACTTTGAAGCGATCCGGATTGGCTTGGCTTCTCCGGAGAAGATTCGCTCCTGGTCCAGCGGTGAAGTCACCAAGCCGGAGACGATCAATTACCGTACTTTCAAGCCAGAGCGCGATGGGCTTTTCTGTGCTCGTATTTTCGGTCCGGTCACGGATTGGGAATGCCTTTGTGGGAAATACAAACGCATGAAGCACCGGGGGGTGATCTGTGACAAGTGCGGTGTGGAGGTTACCCTTTCCAAAGTCCGTCGGGAGCGTTTGGGCCACGTGGAATTGGCCACTCCCTGCTCCCATGTGTGGTTTTTTAAGGGACTTCCCAGCCGAATCGGGCATCTTCTCGACTTGTCCCTGCGCAACTTGGAGCGGATCCTCTACTTTGAAGCGTACGTCGTCATTGATCCCGGGGAAGCACCGGTCAAAGAAAAAGAACTGCTGACGGAAGAGAAATATCGAGCTCTGCAAGCAGAGTACCCAGGCCAGTTTGAGGCTGGAATGGGGGCGGAAACGATCAAAGGATTGGTGCGCAACGTCGATGTGGATTCCCTCTCCATCGATCTGCGTTTCCGCATGAAAAATGAAACTTCACAACTCAAGCGCCTGAAGTATGCCAAGCGGTTGAAGGTGGTGGATGCATTCCGGAAGTCCGGAAACCAAGCTGAGTGGATGATTCTGGATGTCATCCCAGTGATTCCTCCCGAGTTGCGACCGCTGGTGCCCCTGGATGGAGGGCGCTTTGCGACTTCCGATCTCAATGACCTGTACCGGCGAGTGATTAATCGGAACAATCGCTTGAAAAAGCTCATGGACCTGCGTGCACCGGAGGTCATCATTCGAAATGAGAAGCGGATGCTTCAGGAAGCCGTAGATGCCTTGTTCGACAACGGTCGGCGGGGAAGAGTCTTGCGGGGTGCGAAAAATCGCCCCCTGAAATCACTGTCAGATACTTTGAAAGGAAAACAGGGTCGGTTTCGCCAAAACCTCCTGGGCAAGCGCGTGGATTATTCGGGTCGTTCAGTTATCGTGGTGGGCCCGGAGCTGAAACTCAATCAGTGCGGTCTGCCCAAAATTATGGCACTCGAGCTGTTTAAACCCTTTATCTACAATCGCCTGGAAAAGGAAGGCTATGCTACCACCATCAAAGGTGCCAAGGAGATGGTGGAAAACCAAGAGCCAGTGGTGTGGGACATTCTGGAAGAGGTGATCCAGCAGCATCCGGTCCTTTTAAACCGGGCCCCCACGCTGCATCGACTCGGTATCCAGGCCTTTGAGCCGGTTCTCGTGGAGGGAAGGGCTATCAAGATCCATCCCCTGGTGTGCACCGCTTTTAACGCGGATTTCGACGGTGATCAGATGGCCGTGCACGTCCCCCTCTCTCAGGAATCACAGATTGAAGCGTCGGTCTTGATGTTGGCTACCCACAATGTCCTCTCACCCGCCAATGGACAGCCCGTGGCGGTGCCCACTCAAGATATTGTCCTGGGTTGCTATTACTTGACCACCGATCGCCCAGGGGCCAAAGGTGAAGGACGTTGCTTTCCAAACGCAGAGGAAATTTACCACGCCTTGGAGGCAAAAGAAGTGGAGCTGCTCACTCCCATCTTCTTGCGTTACTCGGGAGAACTGATTGATCTTTCCCAGCAATACGATAACCAGGCTTTGCTGCATGCGGATGTGCAGCTCGTTCACAACCAACTGATTAAGACCACCGTAGGAAGAGTCATTTTTAACGACCATCTTCCCGAAGAAATGCCATACATCAACGGTTTGTTCAAGAAAAAGGGGCTTCAACAGCTCGTCAATCTTTGCTACCTGGAGTACGGACTTGAGACCGCAGTTCCCATGTTGGATAAACTGAAGGATTTAGGCTTTCTCTATGCAACCAAGGCTGGCTTCACCATTAGCATTGATGACCTCATCATCCCTGAGAATAAGGAAGAACTGGTAGAGGCAGCTCGACAGGAAGTGATTGAAGTGGAACAGCAGTATTTGGATGGTGCTATCACCAATGGGGAACGCTACAACAAAGTGGTGGCAATCTGGTCAGATGTGACCGAGGAGATCGCCGACGAGATGTTTGAGGCAATGGCACTCATGAAGGGAGCCAACCAGGAGCTCAACTCAGTTTACGTCATGGCCGACTCAGGTGCCCGTGGCAGCAAGCAGCAGATTCGCCAGTTGGCGGGTATGCGGGGACTCATGGCCAAGCCTTCGGGTGAAATTATTGAGACGCCGATTACAGCGAATTTCCGCGAAGGCCTGGGGGTTTTACAATACTTTATCTCTACCCACGGAGCCCGAAAGGGTCTGGCCGACACGGCTCTTAAAACCGCTGATTCAGGCTATCTCACCCGTCGCCTCGTGGATGTGGCTCAAGACGTGATTATCACCAAAGAAGACTGCCAGACCTTGGATGGACTTGAGGTGACAGCCTTGGTGGAGGGCGGTGAAATCATTGAAGGGCTGGGGGATCGCATCGTTGGACGCGTGGCACTGGAAAAGGTGATCGATCCGTTTACCGGAGATACGCTGGTAGACATCAATCAGGAGATTGACGACGATACCTCCGCTTCCATTCAGGAAGCCGGTATTGAAAAGATCCTGATCCGCTCCGTCTTAACCTGTAAGTGCAAGCGAGGCCTGTGCCGAATGTGCTACGGCCGGAACCTGGCCTCGGGCGTGATGGTAGAGATGGGCGAGGCCGTGGGAGTTCTGGCGGCTCAATCCATTGGAGAACCCGGGACTCAGCTCACCATGAGAACGTTTCACATTGGAGGTACTGCCAGCCGAATCGAGGAGGAGTCCACCGTCGAAGCGAGGACCGAAGGTGTCGTTCATTTCTTGAATATCCAGACGGTCACCGATAAAGAAGGCCTCCTGGTGGTTATGAACCGAACTGGAAGTCTCATTGTTCTGGATGATAAAGGCCGAGAAAAGGAACGCTATTCGGTGATCTATGGTGCCAGGCTGATGGTCAAGGAGGGCAAAAAGATCAAGCCTGGACAGAAACTTCTGGAATGGGATCCCTTTACTTTCGCAATCCTCACCGAGGGTGGGGGCACCGTGGTCCTCCAGGACATCGTGGAAGGCGTCACCATGAAGGAGGAAGTCGATGAAGTGACGGGTCTTGCTCGGCAGGTCATTATCGATTTCCCTGATGAGAAGCGCCAGCCGCAGATCCAAATCAAGGACAAGAAGGGCAAAATTGTCAAGTCTTACATGATTCCTTCCAAAGCCCACCTGATGATCGATGCTGGGGATGAGGTCTTTCCCGGGGACATTCTCGCCAAGATTCCCAGAGAAACCACCAAGACCAAGGACATCACGGGCGGCTTGCCGCGTGTGGTGGAGCTTTTTGAAGCCCGCAAGCCCAAAGAGCCGGCCGTGATTACGGAGATCGACGGGGTGGTTAGCTATGGAGGGGTCAGCAGAGGTCAGCGAAAGATTATTGTGGAAGATGAAGCGAGTCAGACCAAGGCAGAGTATCTCTTGCCTCGGGGAGTGCATGTGAATGTCCAGGAAAAGGAATATGTAAAGTCTGGTGAGGCCTTAATGGATGGGCCCCGCAATCCTCACGATATTCTGCGGGTGCTGGGAGAGAAGGAACTGCGGCGCTATCTGGTCAACGAGATCCAGGAGGTCTATCGGCTCCAGGGAGTCAACATCAATGACAAACATATCGAGGTGATTGTCCGCCAGATGATGCGGTGGATTAAGGTTGAAGATGTGGGCGATACGGGGTTTTTGTTGGAGGAGCAAGTAGACAAGTTCCTGTTCCAGGAGGAAAACGAGCGGATTCAGGCAGAGGAAGGAAAGCCGGCTACGGGAGTTCCGCTGCTGCTGGGGATTACGAAGGCCTCCTTGAGTACCGATTCCTTCATCTCGGCTGCCTCATTCCAGGAAACAACTCGCGTGTTGACCGAAGCGGCCATCAGCGGAAAGATTGACTATCTGCAGGGATTGAAAGAAAACGTCATCATGGGTCGGTTGATTCCAGCCGGCACGGGTCTGGAATACTATCGCAACGTCGAGGTTCAGGCTGTCTTTGAGGAACCAAAAGAAGAAGAACCCCTGAAGCTGGAAGCATTGCTAAAGACAGAAGCGCCCAGAGACCTCATGAAAAAAGAGCTGACCACCTGAACAGCTGACACCTGACAGCTGTCACCTGACACCTGACAGCAGACCCAGGTTTCTTGAGTAGGGGCGCACAGCCGTGCGCCCCTATAAATCCTTGATAAACAAAGGCTTGTGGGCGCACGGCTGTGCGCCCCTACCTGCCTTAATCAAGGTCAAGACGCCTTTTGCGACACCCTCAAAAGACTACGGACCGGAATCCAGAAGCCGGAGGTCAGAAGCTTAGTGCTTCTTGACAGCCTTTCTATTGTCTATTGTCAGTTGTTTTCCGGTGAGGAAAGAAGGGCAACCTGCATAAGGGGTTGAGGTTGCCCTTTTGGGGGGGGGTGTGCGAACTTGGCTGGACAAGTCTACATGCCTAATGGGTTATCAGCGACATCGGCAGGGCCACTGCCCGTTGCGTAACGGATGACACCAGACTCATCAGCAAAGAAGTAGCGACTCCCTGTCGAACCGAGCGATATCGGGCCGGCAGTGATTTCGAAGGTTGAATTCGAGGTACTTGTCACTGCGAAGATATACCCGTCCTTGGTTCCGGCTGCCAGCACGCTGTCAATCAGCCTAGCGTTGTTTGGTCCCAGAACATCCAAACTGTCAGCATAGCTTCCTGAGCCCAGGGTCGCCGAGTAAGTGATTTCTGAGGTCACAAGGTTCCGCACCGCACTGATCGCCGAAGCTTCATTGGCTGCGGCCTTGGACTGCAACAGATTGGGAACTGCAATAGCCGCAATGATTCCAATGATCGCTACGACGATGAGCAATTCGATTAATGAAAATCCTTTTTCGTTTCTCATAAGTTGATTCCTCCTTTCTAGAGCGGTTAACAAGCAATAGCTGTGCCAAAAAGTTGTGAACGGCACATATTTTACCTAAATACTTGATATTACTATAGTTCTAGTGTTTTATGTGCCCGGGCACCCCTTCCCTGTGCAAGCCCGAGTTGGACGTTCTCTGTCAATTGGACTGACGAAAAGGGTCAAGCCATGCATTATTCATTATAATGAAGCCTGTGGAGCAAATCCTGGTTGTAGATGACGAGAAGAGCATGCTCGAATTTCTGGAGTATCTCCTGGACAAAGAAGGATATACAGTGAGCAGTGTTCAGGAAGGGCAAAAGGCAGTGGAGCTGCTCTCAAAAAAGACCGGTTTTGATTTGGTGATTTCAGATTTAAGGATGCCCGATATGGATGGTTTGGAATTGCTGAAGGCATCCAAAGAGATTGATCCGGAGATCCCCTTTATTTTCATGACGGCTTACGCGTCTGCAGATACGGCCATCGAAGCCCTGAAGCTGGGAGCATTTGATTACATCACCAAACCCTTCCAGGTGGAGGAGTTGAAGAACCTGATCAAAAATGCTCTCCTGGCTCGAGATCTGCAGCATCAGGTCAGGGTGTTGGAGAGACAGCGCAGCGAAGAGGACGAAATGATTGGTACCTCTCCTGCCATGCTCGAGATCTATAAACTCATCGGAACCATTGCCCCGACCGACACCACTATCTTGATCTCAGGTGAAAGCGGAACAGGAAAGGAGCTCGTGGCCCGGGCAATTCATCAGGCCAGTCTTGGCCCAGAGTTCCCTTTTGTCTCCATTAACTGTGGAGCGTTCCCGGAGACGCTTTTGGAGTCTGAGCTTTTCGGATACATGAAAGGGTCTTTCACAGGCGCTGTGAAAGACAAGAAGGGCCTCTTTGAAACGGCCATTGGAGGAACCCTGTTCTTGGATGAAGTGGGCGAAATGGCCCCCTCCATGCAGGTCAAGATTCTGCGAGCCTTGCAAGAAAAGAAAATTCGAAGAATCGGGGGGACCAATGAAATTTTCATCGATGCGCGCCTGATTGCGGCCACCAACCAAGACCTGGAGAAGGGGGTGGAAGCGGGGACTTTTCGGGAGGATCTCTACTATCGGTTGGCTGTCATTCCCATACACATCCCCCCTCTGCGTGCCCGAAGGCCCGACATCGTTCCTTTGGTGCGGCACTTTATCCAAAAATACAATGAACGGTTGGGTCGAAGGATCAAGGGAATGACCGAGGAAGGATTAGCTTGCCTTGAGAAGTACAGTTGGCCCGGTAATGTGAGAGAGTTGGAGAATGTTATAGAAAGAGCCTCTACTCTGGAGACCAGTGAGTTTATTCAAAAGGAAAGACTGCCTGAGAAAGTGCGCGGGCAGGTTGGTGCTCATGAGCTCGGCCTGCCCAGCTTTTCTGTCGACGAGGGTTTGGATCTGGAGGGGTACCTGAAGAAGGTTGAGCGGCAGATCGTTGAACAAGCTCTTGAACTAGCGGAAGGCAATCAGACCAGAGCAGCGGGGATTCTGAAGGTCTCCTATCGTTCTCTCAGGCACCGTGTGGAGACCCTGGGGATCAAAAAAAAGGGACAGAATTCAGAATTCAGAATCCAGAATCCAGAATCCAGAATCCGATAAGAAGGCATAAGAAGGAATTCAGACTTCAGAATCCAGAAGTCGGAGGAAGAACCTCAATGCCTTTTGACACTGGGTCAGCGGATCTGTGGTTCTTGGTCATCTCTCAGTTATCTGGCTTCTGGCCTTTGGAGTCTATCTCCTGACTCTTAACTTCTGAATTCTGGATTCTCTCTTATCAATGTTCTATGGGAAGCGAGATGTCGATGGTGGTGCCGGAATTGCGCTCGCTGCGGATGTCGATCTGTCCGTGATGCTGCTGAATGATCTGATAGACGATGGCCATCCCCAGTCCGGCTCCCTTCTTAAAACCGCTGAGAAAGGGCTGGAAAAGCTCCTTCTTTTCCTTTGAACTCATCCCTATCCCCTCATCGCGAAAACTCAACAGGGCTCGGGAATCCACTTGACGAAGCTGGATCGAGAGCTGGCCTCCTGTGGGCATGGCCCGAACACCGTTCTGGATGATGTTCCAGATCACCTGTCGAAACTGATCGGAATCAGCCAGACAGCGAAGCGGTTTGGGAGAAGGCAGGATCTCAATGCTGTGCCCTCCCTGAAATTCGGGACTGTGCTTAAAGAGATCTACAGTGTCCTGGACAAGAGACAGAAGTTCGACTCGCTTCAGGTTGCCCGAGCGGGGTCCGGCATAGGCCAAAAAATCACCCACGATCTTGTTGAGTCGCTTACACTCTCTGAGAATGATATTGATGAGTCGTGCTTTCTCGTCAGATAAGTGCAATTCGGACTGCAGAACCTGGATACTTCCCCACAAGGAACCGAGTGGGTTACGAATCTCATGGGCCAGTCCAGCTGCCATTTCTCCAATGGCAGCCATTTTCTCCTGAAGTTGAACCTCCTCTTCGCGCCTCTTGATTTCAGTCAGATCCTGTACGGAGAGAATGTAGCCTGTCTGCCTCTGGTCGTGAGAAAAGAGGGGAGAACAGCTCAATCCCACAAACAGTGGCTGTCCTGTCTTATCCCTGGACCAGCATTCTATATGGAGTGCTCGTGGATTCAACTCAAAATCGCTCTTGAGGATGCTCTGTAATACCGACTCGGAGAAAAGTTCGGAGATTGACTGTAAGAGCAACTCCTGCTGTGAGAATCCACAGATTTCTTCGCCCGAGCGATTGCAGGAGGTAATCCGACCTGGCAAGTCGAGAGTGATCAGTCCATCACGGATACTATCGACGATACTCTGGTGAACGATTTTTGCGGTACCCAATTCATGGCGTGCACTTTGCAGGCGTTCAGAGAGATAGATCCCCAGCATGGCAACGCCCATGAAACCAAGTGTATTCAAAGAGATTCGGTAAACGATTAAAGAATAGGGTCCGATGTCGGCCCCCCCGGGAACCCAACCCAGGTAGCCAAGATGGACGATACCCGAATAGGAGGTGATGCTCAAGGTGAGAGCGACGATGCCCCCTTCCCGATGTTTCAGCAGGCTGGCGTAGACAATGATGAGGACGTAAAAGGGTGTAAAGAGACTGTTGATTCCACCCGAGACAAAAATGAGCAAAGAGATCAGAATGAGATCGAAGAAAAACTGAATGTGGTAGATGGCACTTAGCCGGTCTGTATACTTCCAGAGCAGGACATAGGCCACCGAAAGCACATAGACAGCCAGGATGAAGGGCTGAAGGAACTCAAAGGAAGACACTTGCTGGGAGAGGGCAAAGATTGCAAACCCCAGCACCAGACTCACCAGGACAAGCCTGACGATAATTAAAGTTAGAAGCTTCTGCTTGAACTCATCCACCCGCCAGCTTCCCGATTAGACTGAAGATTGGCAAATACATAGAGATGACAATGCCGCCAATAATCCCGCCCAGAAAGACGATCATCACAGGCTCGATCATGGTCAAAAAATCAGCAATGGCAGCATCCGCTTGCTCTTCGTAAAAGTCGGCCATCTTTTGTAGCATCTGATCCAGCTCACCTGTCTCTTCGCCTACACCCACCATCTGGACCACCATGGGAGGAAAGAGAGCAGACCGTTTGAGAGGCTCAACCAGGGTGTTTCCTTCTTGCACTGCCTTTCGGGCATCCAGCAGGGCGTTTTGAATCACCAGGTTTCCAGCCGTGCGAGCGGTAATATCCAGTGCCTCAAGGATGGAAATGCCACTGCTGAGGAGGGTTCCGAGGGTGCGGGAAAATCGGGCCACAATGATCTTCTGGATGGTGGCTCCGATGATAGGGATTTTCAGAATGAGTCCGTCAATTCTCAGCTTGCCTGGATAAGTGGCATAGTAACGCTGACCACCGATCACAAGCAAAGTCACGGCGGCTAGAACCGGGACGATATAGTCGACCATGAAATCACTTATTCCCATCACAAGGCGGGTGGGCAAGGGCAAGGACGCATTCATGTTCTTAAACAGCTCAGCAAATGTGGGAATAACAAAAATCATAATGCAAACAACAATGCCGATGGCAACGGTGATGACAATAGCGGGATAAACGGAGGCGGAAATCAGAGAGCGCTTTAGCTTTACGATCTTTTCCACGAAGATCGAGAGGCGCTGTAAGATGACATCCAAAATGCCTCCCGCCTCACCAGCGGCAATCATGTTGACGAAAAGTGTGTCGAAGACTTTGGGATGCTTGCGCATCGCTTCGGCCAGTGTGGAACCCGCTTCCACATCTTCTCGGACCGCGTCGAGGCAGAATGCCATGGCCTCATTCTCTTGCTGCTCCGCCAGAATTCCCAGTGATTGTACCAGGGGCAAGCCAGCTTCCAACATGACAGAAAACTGCTTGGTGAAGATAGCAATTTCTGCGGCCTTGACCTTCCCCTTCCTGCTTTTTGCTTTCTTCCCCTTTCTCTCATTGATGCTGATGGGCATGATCTTTTCCGCGCGCAGTGTAGCGGCCAGACTCTGGCTGCTCTGAGCGGCACGTTCTCCTGTAATCACTGCCCCGGTGTCATATTTGCGACCTCGAAATTGGTAGTTTGGCATGAGTATTTTCTCCCTTGTCTGGGCTGGAAACGCGCTCGCTGCCGCAGCCCAAAAGCAAATCTCTTATCGTTTACTTCTACTTATTATAACGATTAAACAACGAAAAGTACGAGTCAAAAACCCCAAAAATAAAAGCTCCTCTGTGCGTGAAGCAAATGGCGTGCCAATGTTAATCAACCCAGATATTGTATGTCAATTTTTACAAGATACTGCATGTTGTGCTATTGGAGCGCTGTCACATCATTTGCCGTCACGGCAGCGTCGAAGTGTCAACCCCGGTTGGCATGTCCCGGTTCAGTGCTCCCTTCCAAAAATACGGCGATATTTGCGGAGGGGGCTTGTGAGGCGAGGTCGAGGAGCGAGAAGGAGGCGATGTCGGGACATCGTCGACGACGAGCGACGAAGAGATCGACCACAACCTCCCTCCGCCCAAAGGGTTGCGGCGCTGTGCCCCCATCTTCATCGTTGCTCCTCCTCGCCGATATCCCGTATCGACTCGTCGGAGCGCCTTGAATCCGGAGGCGCAGCGCCCGCAACAAACATCATCGTATTTATGGAAGTGAGCACTAAGGAAATAGGCACAGATCGAGACCGACGAAGACAAACAAAACAGAACTGATGAGGCCGTTGAGAGTAAAAAAAGCAGCATTGAGGCGACTCAGATCCTCCGGGTGAACCAGACTGTGCTCATAAGTGAGTCCCATTCCTACCAGGACCAGACCGATCCAGCTCAGAAGGGAGAGCCGGAAGTAGAGAAAAGCGGAGATGAGCACAAGCATCATCAAGACATGTAACCAGGAGGAGATTTGAAGCGCCGTCTTTATGCCCACTTTACTGGGTAAGGAATGTCTGCCGAAGCTTCGGTCAAATTCATAATCCTGACAGGCATAGATAATGTCGAATCCTCCCACCCAGAAAAGAACGGCAGCCGCCACATAGAAAGAAGCGAGCTGGATTTCCCCTTGAACCGCAACCCAACCGCCCACTGGAGCTATGGCAAGTGAAAGTCCGAGAACCAGATGGGAGAGTGATGTAAACCTTTTTGTATAGCTGTAAAAAAGGATGATCATCAAGGCGATGGGGGAAAGGTGAAAAGCCAGGTCATTGAGCATCCAGGCCGAGAAGATGAACAGTGTTGAGCTGGCCAGCGTGAACAGTGCGACCAGCTGCGGGCTCAGAAGTTCGCGGGGGAGGGCGCGGTCAGCCGTGCGTGGATTCAGGCGGTCATCCAAGCGGTCGGCTAGCCGATTAAAGGCCATTGCAGCGCTCCGAGCTCCGGTCATGGCCATGATGATCCAGAAGCTGATCTCCCAGCCCGGAAAACCCCGGGCTGCCAGAAAGGCCCCCAGAAATGCGAACGGGAGCGCAAAAATCGTGTGCTCGAACTTGATCGCTTCCAAGAGAAGAGCCAGCTTGTTCATGGAAAAATTATACAGGGGATGATTATATCTGGGGACAGTCTACTCTGTCCCCAGATATAATACCAAGCTGCGATGTCGGACTCCTATCATCCCATCAAACTTGAAATCTACCGAAATCTCTTTTCCTCGGTTGCGCAGGAGATGGGTACTGTCCTGAGGCGGACTGCTTATTCTCCTAACATTAAGGAGCGAAGAGACTACTCCTGTGCTCTATTTGACGGTCAAGGTCAATTGGTTGCCATGGGAGATCATATGCCGGTCCATCTGGGATCGATGCCACTAGCCGTCAGGGCGGCGATCGATGCTTTTCCTCTCCACCCGGGTGATGTCGTGTTTTTGAACGACCCCTTCGCGGGAGGGACTCACCTGCCGGACGTGACCATGGTTGCGGCCCTTTACGAGCCATCGAATGTCTCCCGGCCAGTTTCCTTTGTGGCTTGCCGGGCACACCATTCCGATGTGGGAGGAATTTCTCCCGGTTCCATGCCGCTGAGCACCGACATCTTTCAAGAGGGGATCAGGATACCTCCTGTGAGGCTTTACCAGAGGGGAGAGCTCAACCGAGACCTGTTAAGGTTAGTGCTATTGAATGTCCGCACTCCAAGAGAGCGAGAGGGAGACTTGGCTGCTCAGATCGGCTCCTTGAAAGTCGGAGAGAAAAGGTTGCTGACCCTGGTGGAGAAAAACGGTCGCCAAGAAGTAGAAGCCTACATGAAGGCACTCCAGGATTATGGTGAAAGGGTCATGAGAGAGCTCATTACTCGGATTCCTGACGGCTGTTACCGGGCTGAGGATTTTCTTGACGATGATGGAACAAGCGGGGACCCTCCCAGACGACCCATCAACATCAAAGTGTCTGTGGAGGTTCACAGAGAAAGGATGAAGGTCGATTTCAGCGGCTCCCACCCCCAGGTACGAGGGTGTGTGAATGCAGTGGAAGCGATTACCCTTTCAGCTGTCTACTATGTGCTGCGCTGTCTGGCCCCTGATGACGCTCCCACCAGTTCCGGTCTGCTTCGTCCGGTGGAAGTGATCACTCCTGCCGGGACAATTGTCAACGCCAGCTATCCTGCGGCTACCGCAGGAGGGAATGTAGAGACCTCACAGCGCATTGTGGATGTTCTTCTGAGAGCCCTGTCTACGGCAGGGCTGGACAATATTCCGGCTGCATCCAGTGGTACCATGAATAACTTAACTGTGGGTAGTGTTGGCCCAAACACCGGTCAGACTTTCTCCTATTACGAGACGATTGGAGGTGGAATGGGAGCCAGTCCACAGGCAGATGGAGACAGCGGAGTTCACACCCACATGACCAACACCTTGAACACACCAATCGAAGCTCTGGAAACCTATTTCCCGGTGCGAGTAAGGGAGTACCGGCTGCGCCGGGAGTCGGGCGGGCAAGGGAAATTTCGGGGAGGTGACGGTATTATCCGAAGCCTTGAAATGTTAGCAGATTGTCAGGTGACGATGCTGTCGGAACGCCGTCGACATGCGCCCTATGGGCTCCACGGCGGAGAGTCCGGGAAGACCGGGAAAAACTACTTGATTGTCAAAGGAAAACGGAAGAAGCTCCCCGGTAAGTTCTCACTTTCTCTTTCCAAGGGCGAGATCATCCGCATTGAGACGCCTGGGGGAGGAGGCTGGGGGAAGAAGCAACAGACCACAGACCACAGACCACAGACCACAGACCACAGACCACAGACCACAGACAATAGACAACAGACAACAGACAATAGACAACAGACAACAGACAATAGACAATAGACAGTAGACAAGAGACAACTCAAAGGCTGACAGGTTGTCAAGAGGCGTTGACCTTCTTAACCTCCGCTTTCGGACTTCTGGATTCTGACTTTCGGTCTATTGTCAGCGGTCAGCGGTCAGTGGTCTGTGGTCTTGTAGCTCACCATGAAAATTAACCGGGTCATCTTGCGGGAAATCCGCCTTCCACTGGTCGAGCTCTTTGAGACCAGTTTCGGGCGGACACAGGAGAGGCGCGTGCTCCTGGTGGAAATCCATGGTGGTGGGACAGTGGGGTGGGGTGAATGCGTTGCGGGCGAAGGTCCTTTTTACAGTGAGGAGACAGTGGATACGGCCTGGTTGATCCTGACCCAGCTGATTTTGCCCCGTATCGTGCAGTGGTCCTTTGAGAGCCCCACAGAATTTCCGGAGTTGTGTCGAGACATTCGCGGCCATCGCATGGCAAAGGGTTGTCTAGAAGCGGCGCTTTGGGACCTGCAGGCGCAGGACCTTCACCTGCCTTTATGGAAGCTTCTGGGAGGAACTCGAGAGAAAATCGCCTGCGGTGTCTCCATCGGAATTCAGACTAGCCCGGCAGCTCTTCTGGAGAAAATAGAACAGGAGCTGCAAGACGGTTACCAGCGGATCAAAATCAAGGTCAAACCGGGGTGGGACGTGGACATTGTTCGTCAGGTCCGGGAGCACTTTCCGGAGATCCCCTTGATGGTGGATGCCAACGGTGCTTACAGCCTGGAGGATGCGGACCACCTGAGGCAGTTCGACGACTTCGATTTGCTGATGATTGAGCAGCCGCTGAGTTACGATGACTTGTTGGATCACTCCAAACTGCAAGCCCAGATCGAGACGGCCATTTGTCTGGATGAATCGATTCGACATGCTCGCGATGCTGCACACGCCTGCGAGGTGCAGGCCTGCAAAATCATGAATATCAAGATGGGTCGGCTGGGAGGTCCCAGTGAGGCCAGACGGGTGCACGACCTTTGCCAGGAGCAGGGTATTCCGGTGTGGTGCGGAGGGATGCTGGAGACCGGGATCGGTCGTGCCCATAACATTGCACTCTCCACGCTGGAGAACTTCAGCCTTCCTGGTGATGTCTCCGCTGGCAAACGCTACTATAAGCGCGATACCGTTGTTCCTCCTGTGGAAGTCACTGCAGATGGATTTATCATTCCCCCTCAGGCATCCGGTCTCGGGTATGAACCAGACCGCCCCTGGATTGACGAGTTAACGGTTCGGAGCGAGAACTTCCCCGACAGTCGTCAGAGCCGTGGGCTTTAGCCCACGGGCCCAGGCGCTGAAAGAAGCTCAATGACCGACAGTTAGCGAGAGTCTTCCCCGTGCTATACTGACCATCATTGTGAACCGTATTTTACTGGCCATGAGTGGCGGTGTGGACAGCTCTACAGCAGCCCTGCTGTTGAAAGATGAGGGCTATGAGGTAGTGGGTTGTACCATGCAGCTTTGGGATCACCGCCGCAATCCTACTCAGAATGGGGAGCCTCAGCCTGGGCGGTGTTGTTCTCTGGAGGATGTCTCTGATGCCCGCCGCGTCGCCGAGCAGCTGGGATTTCCGTTTTATGTTCTGAACCTGCAGCAGGAGTTCGAACAAAGGGTCGTGGAGCCGTTCATCAATGAATATCTGAATGGGAGGACACCAATCCCCTGCACTCTGTGCAATACATTTTTGAAGTTCGACAAGCTCTTGGTTTTCGCGCGTAAAATCGGCATCGATCGAGTCGCCACCGGCCACTATGCCCGCATTCGTTATACCGTCGACGAGGGATATCAGCTCCTGCAGGGCAAGTGTTTGAGCAAAGACCAGTCCTATTATCTGTTCGAGCTCACACAGGAGCAACTGTCCCACATCCAGTTTCCCGTGGGTGATTACGAAAAGTCGAATATTCGTGAACTGGCCAGCTCCAACGGCTTGTTGACGGCAGGCAAGCGGGACAGCCAGGAGATTTGTTTTATTCCAGATGGGGACTACAGCAGCTTCATTCGGCGCCATGCGGAAGAAGTGAATAAGGAGCTGGTCCCCCTTCTCGAACAATCGGACCGGACCGGCCCCATTCTCTTTAAAGACGGTGAGTGTCTGGGGACTCACTCGGGAATCTATCGGTTTACGGTGGGACAGCGTCGCGGCCTGGGAATTGCCCATTCCCGGCCCCTTTACGTCCTGCGACTGGATGTTCATCGAAATGCGGTGATTGTTGGGTACAAGGAGGATTTATACAGTCGGGGTCTGATAGCCGATCGAGTCAACTGGATCTCGGGTCGTTTCCCGGAGGGAGTAGTGGAGGCGGAGGTCCGGATTCGATCCCATCATCAGCCAGTTTTAGCTTCAATTGTCTCGGAAGAGAAGAACCATCAGGCCGAGAGTGGTCGCCGAGCCAAGGTCATTTTCGAGACTCCCCAAATGGCAGTCACACCCGGGCAAGCTGTGGTTTTTTACCAAGGAGAGCGTGTTGTGGGCGGCGGCTGGATCAGCCATAGACTGTAGAAGCGAGGCGCCAGTGCCTTCTGAAAGCCTTTCTATCCTGGTCGTCACGGGTGAAACCTCTGGGGAGAATCATGCTGCCGGACTCCTCAAGCAAATTGAACTTCATAATCCC
>JAPUKI010000123.1 GCA_027295745.1 Acidobacteriota bacterium | reverse complement strand
GCTGAGTGCCACCAATCAGGTCCTGAAGTGGGATCCCGCGAGCAATGTGCCATATACCATTGATGATGGGCCCCTGGGAGGATTGACCCGGGATCAGGGAGCAGCTCTGGTTCGCCTGGCCTTTCAGAAATGGGAGGATGTTGCCACCTCTGTCATCCAATTTGCAGATCAGGGTTTTCTGGGCCTGGATGTCACCGCGGCCAATATTGATGCGTTTTTTGGCACTGACGTCCATTCCGAGAATCCGATCGTTTTTGACGATGACGGCCAGATCACCGACGACTTTTTTGGTGTCGGCTCAAGCTTCACAGTTCTCGGCTTTGCGGGACCGCGCTTCAGCAACGCTGCAACGGGTGAGATCCTCTCGGCGAGGGCGGTTCTCAATGGCGTGCTGGCGAATCTCCCTGAGTTTCCCTCGGCAGTGGCCCACGAGATAGGACATTTGATTGGCCTGGACCACACCCAAATCAATGGTGACTTGGCATTTACCCCTGACCCTTCCGATGACCAGTTCATTCCGCTGATGTATCCCTTTGTGATTGACGGCGGAACTCAGCTACCGATTCAGGATGATATCGCTTGGGTCTCCTGGCTCTATCCCTCAATGGCTTTCCCAGGCAGCACGGGAACGATTACTGGAACCATCTCTCGTCGCAGCGGTGGATTTCTTGCGGGAGCCAACGTGGTCGCAGTAAACGTTGACATGGTGCTCACCGAATCCAAGGTGGAAATTGTCTCAGTCGTCTCCGACTTTCTTGTCACGAGTGACGGTTCTTATGTACTGCCGGGTTTAACACCCGGAGACTACCTGGTTTTCATCGAACCCCTGAATCCGGCGTTCACTGGAGGGAGTGGCGTGGGGCCTTTTGAAGCCCGCTTTACTGACTTTGTCAAGGACTACTACAACGGGGCCAACGAGTCGGGCGACGACCTTTCAGACGATCCCACTGAGAAGGTGGTGATCACCGTTGCAGCTGGCGAGAGTGTAGCGAACATCGAGCTGATCTCCAATGAGAACACCAACCAACTGGACATGCTCACCGATGATGATGAGGTCACCTTTCAATTTCCGGTAGGCTTTTCTTTTCCCTTTTTTGGGAGTGTTTACACCGAGGTGGTAGTCAACAGCGACGGGAATCTCACTTTCGGAGCGGGAGATTCAGCCTCCACGCCCCGCGACGAGTCACGCTTTCTATCGGGTCCGCCTCGGATCGCGCCCTTATTTACCGATCTCAATCCCGAAGAGGCCGGAGAGGTCACGGCGTTGGTGGAGACCGGACGGATCACTTTTACCTGGGAAAGCGTTCCGGAATTTTCCGCGGCCGGTGGTCGCCCGGGTAACCAGTTTTCAGTTAGCCTGTTTGCAACCGGAGACATCCTCTTTACCTATCAGACGTTTGACGTTACTCCTGATGCTTCCCCACCTGATGACATCCAGGCAATTGTGGGAATCAGTCCAGGCGTTTTGGGGATTGGTTCTCCAGTTGATCTGTCATCGCAGGGATCCGTCATCCCCATCGCTGCCGGCCCTCTTTACCAGGTTTTTAACGGTAACGAGTTTGACTTGACAGGTCAGGCCGTTCTCTTTCAGGCCTCAGCAGATCTCTTCCAGGCCTTCACAAATGAACTCCTGTTCCCGTTTTTCCGTGGCGATCAGGACAATTTCTCGGCCTACGCCGTCACCAGTCTGGACATCGCCCAAGTTCTTGCAATCGAGGGGCGTGCCAGCGACGGGTCGCTTCTGCCCTTTCCCATCAACCCCGCGATTGAAGAGCTTGATGCTCAAAAACAATCGGCCAAATTGAGTGCCGACTTCTTCGGTATCAATCTAACGGATTCCCAGAGCGGGTGGGTCCGCATGGCCTCAAACACCTCCGAATTCGGCAGTTTCTTCCAGTTTGGCAATGGCCTTTCCGGTCCCATCACCAAGATGGATGGTGCCTTGGCCTTCACCGGGCAGTCACAAGTTTTGTACTTCACCCGCTTGTACGACGGGCTTGCTACTTTTCCGAGCTTCGGCTTAGCAGGACCTCAGGATGCCGTGACGACTCTGAGCATCGCCAATCCCAATAATGTAGGGCTTACCCTGACATTCACGCTCTTTCTCAATACCGGTCAGCCCGCTGCACCCGTGGCTTTTCGAGTACTTCCCGCTCTGGGCAGCCTCTTTGAAACCGTCGGCACGTTGTTCAATACCGCTTCTCCCATCACGGATGGTTTTGTTCAGGTGGATGTACAGGGACCTGGGGCAGTGGGATTTGCCCTTATCGAGCTGGAAGATACGATATTGGGCCTGAATGCGTCTTTTGGAAACAACCAGACGACGTTGTACTCGGGGCAGCTGGGAAATGGTCTCGAGGCGGGAAACGCCGTCTTCACCAGCCTCAAGCTGGTGAATACCGACAGCTCTCCTCGAGTAGTCACAATAACGGCATTTCGGGACGATGGAAGTATCATTGGCCTGGTGGGTCCCTTCGCTTTGACCTCCAATGCCACCTTTCAGAGGAGCGTTGATCAGCTCTTTGGTCTGGGTTCTCCAGTCACCTTTCCCTTAACCACCGGGTCGATTCAGATCGATGTTGATGGTCCGGGCGTTATCGGGGACGTTGTTTTTGGAGACCCAGGAGACACAGAGACGGGAATTCCCGACTTTGTGGATTTTGCGGCGGCACTTCCTCTGCAGACGAACCTCTTTACCAAGGCCGTTTTCAGTCAGGTGGCCAACGGCGCAACGAATCCAGGGGACCCCTCCACCGATTTCTTTACGGGCCTCGCCCTGTTCAATCCCAATGCACTGCAGGCCGATGTGACCGTTCAGGTGTTTGACCGGGATGGCAGTCTGGTGGGTGAAACGATGCTGAGCCTGGGCCCAAATCAGCGGCTGTCTGAACTGGTTGAAGTTCTGATCCCTTCGACGGCAGCACTGATCCGAGGCTACATCGTTGTCGAGTCCACCCAGCCGATGGTCAGTCAGGTCTTTTTTGGAAACAACACCATGCAGTTCCTCTCCGCAGTTCCCCCCAGCATCATCCAGTAGCGCTCTCGGTCGTGCGGTCTATTGTCAGCTGTCAGCTGTCAGCTGTTCCGAATTCTTTCCTGTCAGTGTGCTCTGATAGAAAGTGGAAGGGTTAATGGGAATACAAGAGAGTTCCTTGCCAATCTCCGGCTTCGCTCATCAGAGCGAAGAAGAGTTGGCTGGTTTTCTCGACTTCTATAGGATTGAATGGCTTTACGAGCCGGTCTGTTTCCCCTTGAGCTGGGATGAGCAGGGTCGTGTCACAGAAAGTTTTACACCCGATTTTTATCTCCCTCAATTTGAGCTCTATGTGGAACTCACGACTATGAAGCAAAGCCTTGTCACAAAAAAGAACCGCAAGATCCGAAAAATGAGGGAGTTGTACCCCGACTTCAAGATCAAAATCCTGTACGAGCGGGACTACCGCAAGCTCCTGTTTAAATTCGGACTTCTCGAATGATCTCCTCTTCGAGCATCAACAGCATTCCAGCGGTGGTCGAAAAGATCGTCTTTGATGAGAACACCATCCAGAAGCGTGTCGGGGAACTAGCGCGGCAGATCAGCCATGATTACCACCGCAAGAACCTGATGGTAGTGGGTATTCTCGAGGGAGCCTTAATGTTCACCCGCGACCTGGTTAAGAAACTATCCTTTCCAGTCTCGCCTGGCTTCATCCGAATCAGCCGATACGAACGGCAACCCCACACCGGCGAAGTAAGAATCATCAAAGATCTACACAGAGACATCTGCGGTAAGCACGTTCTGCTCATCGAAGATATCGTGGACACTGGACTCACTTTGAACTTTCTGATTCAGATCCTGGCTGAACGGAAGCCTGCTTCTCTAGCGATTTGTACTCTCCTGGAGCGTGCTGAACTCCGCCTGGTCGAGATCCCAATCAAGTACATGGGTTTTCACGTGAAGGACGAATTTCTCATCGGTTACGGACTGGATCATCGAGAGTCTTACCGGGAACTACCATTCGTGGCCACGATGAAACTCAAGGCTGCTGAGGGGACCACTAACCGCTGACAGCTCGAATTCGGCACCTGAGGTGCCTCCCACGCACAAGCGCGCGCGTGGAGCTCGCTATATACTTCCTTCCATGTCCTGGACATTCTATCTGGGCCTGATTGTTTTCCTCACGGCTGTCTTTACGGTCTTCTCCGCTGTAGCCTACTCAGTCATTCTCGGAATCCGGGATAACTATCTTCGCTACTACCAGAAAGCCGAGTTGCAATGGACGGCTCCCGGGCGCACCAGAAAGCTGCCAGTCTCGAACCTCTGGTGGTTGATGGGCATGGCGGCGGTGACCGCCTGGGTGGTTGTGGAGTTTGTGATTACGGGAGATTAGGGTCAGGCCCCCAGGGCCTGACCCTAATCTCCCGTAGGCTGCTAGCTTATTGATCTGGGTTTGGCTGAAACAGTATCATAGCAAGTGTGGAAACCACAGTGGCTCCCCAAGAGTTAGCTAGCAAAATAGCTAGCAAAATCAGTGCACTTCAGGCTTCGATTGAACGGGTTATTAAAGGCAAGTCTGAGGTTGTGGAGAGGGCGACCGTTGCGTTGTTAGCTCAAGGCCATCTGCTGATTGAAGACGTGCCTGGAGTCGGGAAAACCACTCTGGCTCATGCGCTAGCTCGGTCCTTCGATTGCACGTTTCACAGGATCCAGTTCACAAGTGACCTTCTTCCTTCCGATCTACTAGGGGCATCAATCTTTAACCAGGTGGAACATCACTTTGAGTTTCGCAAAGGACCGCTGTTTGCAAATGTAGTTCTAGCAGACGAAATTAATCGCACAACTCCTAAAACTCAGAGCGCTCTTCTGGAGGCCATGAGTGAAGGGAAGGTCACTATCGAGGACCAGACTTACGACCTTCCTCAGCCCTTCATGGTGATTGCCACCCAAAATCCCGTGGAACACCATGGTACCTATCCCTTACCGGAGTCGCAGTTGGACCGCTTTCTGATGCGCCTTCAGATGGGCTATCCCAATCAGGCGGATGAGAAACAGATCCTGCGTTCTCACATCAGCTACGATACCGCTGACCATCTCACACCGGTGATAACGGCTGAAGAAGTTCAGGAAGCTCAGAAAATGATCGAGAAAGTAGAAGTGGAAGATAGCCTGTTGGACTATCTCATGGAGCTGGTTCAAGCTACCCGACAAAGTGAATTCCTCACCCTGGGGGTGAGTCCTCGGGGTGCCATGGCACTGTATGGGGCGGCCCAAGCGAGAGCTTTCTCGAAGGGGCGCAATTACTGTACCCCGGATGACGTGAAGCTATTAGCCGTACCTGTTTTTGCCCACCGCGTAATAGTCAGTACCAAGTATTCATCTCCTTTGCACAAGAGTGAAGAATCGGAAGCCATCATCCAGGGATTGATCGAGGAAGTGGAGATCCCACTATAGTCAAATGACCGCCTGGATGAAGGTCAAGGGCATTAAAGAGTTCCTCTGGCCTTCTCTTTTTCTCATTTCTGCTTTTCTTCTGGCGGTTTTGAGCTCCATAGCGCGGCAGGGTGGGCAATTCTATGCCGCAGCCTTCCTGGCCGTCATTTCCCTGATTTTTGCCTTCGTGGTTTGCTTGACGCTGGTTCCAAGGCTGTTGGCTCGTGTCAAGCTGGAGGTTTTTGCTAATCTGCGGTTCTTCCGATTTACTCGGCGAGGAGCTTTCTTTATTCTGATAGTTTTCACTCTGTCCTTTGCAACCTTCAACACCGGCAACAACTTATTGATTCTGGTTCTTTCATTTCTATTGGCTTCACTGGTCGTTTCCGGTATTGTGGCCAAAATAGTCCTGTTTGGACTGAAGATCAGCCTCAGTGTTCCCAAGGGGATGCATGCAAAACAAAAGACGATCTTTCTGATCACGCTGCACAATCTCAAGAAATGGTTTCCCTCTTTCGCTCTCAGACTCAAAGGGGAAGAGAGAGGGACAGAAGAGCAGGAAGATACGAGTTTCTTTGTACAAGAGAAAAATTTCCCTTACGTTCGAGCAGGCGAGAATCTGCGGTTGAGACTGCATTGCGAATTTAGCCGCAGAGGAATCTATCCTTTACAGGGCTTCGAGATAAGGACCACCTTCCCATTCGGATTTTTCTGGCGAGGCAGAACCCTGGATGCCTCGGGAGAAATCATGGTCTATCCAGCACTGTGTGATTTGAGACCTCTCTTTCTCCACCATCCCAGTTTTCAAGGCCTGGAGGGGCAGGACCGCAAGGGGAGGGGCAGCGAGCTGTACAATATTCGTCACTACAAACCTGATGATGATGCTCGTTTTGTTCACTGGAAGGCTACCGCAAAACTGGCCCGTTTGATGATTAAGGATTTTGCTCAGGAGGAGGACGAAGTCCCATTGAAGGTTTTCTTTTCGACCTATCTGCAGGATCGTTCTCCTTCCAACCTGGCACAATTCGAAAAAGCGGTTTCCTATATTGCTTCTCTCGGTCATTACTTCCGAGGGAATGGTCAGAAGTTCCAGTTCAGTTCAGGCGAGTTTGAAGCCACAGTCGATGGACGAGCAGAGGAGTATGAGGCGTTTATGGAATACCTGGCCCAGGTGCAGCCTGCCCAGGAAACACAATTTGACATGCGGGAGGCTACGGTGCCCTGCATCTTGTTTTGTGCTGGTTCCGTGGTGCAACAGGAGGGTCTCCGGCACGTGGATTATTTGCAGTCCTAGCCCGGACTCCTAAAGAACAGGGGAAAAGCATGGGTTTTGAGAAGGCTTTCAAACTATCGAGCTACCTCCTGTTGCTCTCGGGGTTTATTGCTCTGTTTGCCAGTGAAGCTCTCGGCCCAGTCGTGACAGCCCTTTATATTCTGGCGGTTGCGGCGAGTTGGAAGACCAGAATCATCGAGCTCCCCAATTGGGTGCAATTGATCCTCTTTGTTTTCTTCATAGCCCTCTTTCTGGTGGATGCATTGACCCTCTCAGGTTTTGTAAGCGCTACCGTCCACTTGTTGGTTCTGGTCAGTCTAGTCAAGCTTTTCACTCGACAAACTGAAAGAGATTATCTGATCCTCTACTCTGTCTCCTTTGGTTTCTTACTGTTTGCGTCTGCCTACACCATCTCCATTTCCTTTCTCGCTACACTGGTGTTCTACATTTTCTCCTCCATCCTGACCTTTATCCTTTTCGAAAGTAAGAAAGCTTACGAGGAGAATCGGGCAGCTCATTTCTCGCTGTCCGGGTATGCCAAAGTGGCATTGGTCATCACAGCGCTCATTGTCCTGATTTCTATTCCCATCTTTGTCGTGATTCCTCGCGTTTCGCTCGGTCTCTTCAGAGTCGATAGGGGTTTAGACCTGCATATGAGTGGCTTCTCGGACAAGGTGAACCTGGGTGATATCGGGAAGATCCTTGTCAACACGGACGTGGTGATGAGAGTAAAGCTCGACACTAAGGCGGAAAATGTGTCCCCCAATCTGAAGTGGAGGGGTATCGCTCTTGACTACTATGACGGCAGGAGTTGGCTCAATACGAGAGAAGGTTTTCGTCGAATTTCTAGAGATAGAAGGTACGGAGGGATCCTCGTTTCCGAGACTCGCCGTGACTACGAATTGTTGGTTCAGCAGAGTGTTCTCCTGGAACCTATCAGCAATATGATTTTTGCCGCACCTGAGATGGTTCTGCTAACGGGAGATGACTTTTCCAGAAGTTTTGTCTTTAAGGACGGCAATGACTCGGTAGGAATCTATCGACAGGGGCAAGGACCCCTCAAATATGTCGTCTACTCAGACCTGATCACGCGGGAAGAGAAATTGGCTCGTCCCTTGGAAGAGACTGTTATTTCAGAAGCTTACCGAAGGCGTTATCTACAGCTTCCAGATCTTAGTCCCGGTATCTCCAGACTGGCCCAAGAAGTGACGCAGACGCAGAGGAGCCCCGTAGAGAAGGCACTGGCAATTGAATATTTTCTGAGAGAAAACTATGGATATTCTCTGGAGAACCAGTCGGCCAGTGCTGACGATCCTTTGCATGACTTTCTGTTTGAGACCAAAGTCGGTCATTGTGAGTACTTCGCTACAGCCCAGGCCATTTTGATGCGCAGTGTCGGCATTCCTGCTCGGGTCGTCAATGGGTTTCACCTTGGGGAATTAAATCGGTTCAATGACTACTTTATCGTTCGGCAGTCTGATGCGCACAGTTGGGTTGAAGGTTTCTTTCCCGGTCCTGGCTGGGTGGAATTTGATGCTACTCCGTCGAGCACTACTTTAAGACCGAGAGTCGCGTTGTCCCGTTGGTTTGGCCAATTTCTCGACGCAGTCGATATGTTCTGGACTGAAATTATCACCTACAATCGAGTCAAACAGATCGGGTTTTTCCGCTCCCTCAGCTACAACATTCGTTCCTCCTTGACAAAGCTTTCTCAGATCTCCCTGGAACTTGACGAGTTTGCCCAGCTCAAATGGCTGGATAATTTCAAGAAATGGGATTCCTCAACGGTGATCTATATTGTCTTAGGTTGTTTGGGGGTGGCCGCTCTGTGGATTTCTTACCGATATCGGAGATATGTTCGAGTGCTCTGGAAACAGTGGTTTTTTCAGCAGGCAAGCTCCAGGATTGCTCCTGAGTATTACCTGGAAATGCTGGATCTTCTGAGGCGAAAGGGGCTTGTGAAGAGACCCGCCGAGACCCCTAATGAGTTTGTGGAAAGAATCCAGGTGGATCTTAACGCGCTTGAGCCGGCTTTCATCACACAACTTTACTACCGCAATCGCTTCGGTCATTTCCCGCTAGGATCGTCTGATCTGTCACAGCTCTACGGTTGGCTGAAAGAACTGCGGCGGTAAGAACTCCCTGTTATAATCAATCGCTAATGAAAAAGATTGGATTTGTGAGCTTGGGGTGTCCGAAAAATCTCGTTGACAGCGAGGTCATGCTGGGATTGCTGGCCCAAAGCGGATACGAAATCACAGCATCTCAGGAGGATGCTCAGATCATCGTAGTGAATACCTGTGGCTTTATAGAAAGTGCGAAGCAGGAGTCCATCGACACCATTCTCGAGATGGCACAGCAGAAGATCCATGGAAATTGTCGGAAGCTGATTGTGGCCGGCTGTCTGGTCGAGAGATACCGGGAAGAGATCCTGGCTCAGATCCCCGAGGTGGATGCGGTCATTGGAACCAATGAAATCCCGGAGATCCTCAAGCATTGCGGTGAAACTCCTCACCTAAAAGCTCCCCCTCAGTTTGAATCCAGGGAGCTGTATCTTTACAGTGATTCCGATCCCAGAGTACTCACTACTCCAGGCTACAGTGCATATAT
The DNA here is from genome assembly GCA_027295745.1 of Acidobacteriota bacterium. Classification (GTDB taxonomy): domain Bacteria; phylum Acidobacteriota; class UBA6911; order RPQK01; family JADFOI01; genus JADFOI01. The sequence continues at coordinate 2,046 of JAPUKI010000123.1, read as the reverse complement.
AAAAATTGCCGAAGGTTGCGATCATACTTGTACTTTCTGCGTGATTCCCAGGATGCGAGGTCCCTTTCGGAGTCGTCCCATGGATTCCATTTTGAGAGAAGCAATGGGCTTGGCAGCTCAAGGTATCAAGGAACTGAATCTCATTGGACAGGACACGACCATGTACGGCTGGGACTGGGGAAATCGCCACGGCTTGGCCGATCTGGTCCGGGGCCTCGGAGAAATAGAGGGGATTGAGTGGGTCCGTGTGCTCTATGTCTATCCCAACAATGTTTACGATGAGCTTCTGGAGGCCATTGCCCAGACTCCCTCTGCCTGCAAGTATATTGACATTCCTCTTCAACACGCCTCACAAAGAGTTCTCAGGCGTATGAAAAGAGGCGGCAATAGAGCCTCCCTGTCGAGGCTGATTGGTCGGATCCGGCGCCACATCCCTGAGGTTGCGATTCGGACAACCATGATTGTGGGGTCTCCGGGCGAGAGGGAAGAGGATGTGGAGGAATTGATGGGGTTCGTTGAAGAGATGCAATTCGACAGGCTTGGTGTCTTTACCTATTCTGATGAAGAGGACTCTGCTGCCCATCAACTCGATGAAAAGGTTCCTGAGGATGTCAAGAAAGATCGTCAGAAGCGGTTGATGAAATTGCAAGCAGGTATCTCTAAGAAAAAGAATCGCGAAATGATCGGAAAGTGTTTGCCAGTTTTGCTGGAAGGAAGCTCACGAGAGAGCGAGCTAATGTGGGAAGGCCGATTGTCTTCTCAGGCTCCGGACATCGATGGGGTTGTTTACTTGAACGACGGAATCACCGAGAAGGTCAGCCCCGGCGACATCGTTCCCGTTCAAATCACCGAGGCGCACGAGTACGATCTGGTCGGAACAGTCTTGGACACCTAGGTATGAAACGGCCAGGTCCAAATTGTCCTACCTGTGGTCAAAAGATATCAGGTGATCACTCCTTCATGCCCTTCTGCAGCGAGCGCTGCCGTCTTCTTGACTTAGGGAAATGGCTTGACGGAGACTATCGAATCAAAGGGCAGAAGATCTCGAAATCTGAAACAGAAGCGGAGGAATGAGCTGGATCGTCTGGTTTACGCCTTCGTCACCGGGTTGGGTGCAGGCTACCTGCCGGTGGCCCCGGGAACCTGGGGTTCTCTGGTAGCCCTTTTGCCGGTCTTCCTTCTCCACTGGTTTTTGCCTGCTCATGAGACGATCGTTCTGGGCGGCTTTGTCGTATTGTTGACTTTTCCAGCTGTTGTCTTGTCAACGCGAGTCTCTCTCTCTGAAGACGATCCTGATCCCTCAAAGATAGTCATCGATGAGATTCTCGGGCAAGTGCTTTGCTTGCTGTGGGTTCCCGTGTCCATGGTCTCTCTTGTTGCCGGGTTCTTCCTGTTCCGGTTCTTTGATATTGTGAAGCCGTTTCCCGTCCGCAGCAGTGAGAAATTACCAGGAGGAGTCGGTATCGTCTGTGATGACCTGATTGCAGGTCTCTATGCAGGATTGTCATTGAAAATCCTGGTCTTGCTTAGCGGCTGAAGCGTACGAGAGAAAGAATCCAGAATCCAGAAGCTCTCTGGAACCTGGAACCTGGAACCTGAATTCTGGAGTCGTCATGCGGGCAGAAATTATCGCTGTCGGGACTGAGCTTTTAATCCCTTCTCGGGTCGAAACCAATTCTCTCTTCATCACCAAAAAGCTCAACGAATTCGGCCTTACAGTTATGCGAAAGTTTGTTGTGGGGGATCGGGAAGAGGAGATCGTAGGGGCCCTGGTGAGTGCGTTGAAAGGTTCCGAGATTGTCATTGTTACGGGCGGCCTGGGACCTACTCATGATGACATTACCCGGGAGATCGTGGCTAAAGCACTGGGACGAAGACTGGCACGAGATTCCGCCATTCTTGAGGGATTGAGGCGACGGTACCAAAAGATTGATCTCAAGATGACGAACAACAACCTGCGGCAAGCAATGGTGCCTGAAGGTGCTGTGCCGATTGAGAACCCCAATGGCACAGCGCCCGGGCTGTTTATGAAGGAAGGAAAGACAC
>JAPUKI010000122.1 GCA_027295745.1 Acidobacteriota bacterium | reverse complement strand
GGTCTGGGCGCTATTGTGCCGCTGATCATTTGCCAGGTGGAACATTCCCAGATTGCCCTCAGTGGCTCACACATGCCGGCTCACGCCATGTGGCGTGCCTTGATTCGAGCCGGCGGTGACACCAAGTCACTGGCCCATGTTTCCAAGATACTCATTGAAGATGGCACGGCGATAGGAGTCGAACTCGAAAGTGGAGAGCAGTACTTCGCTCCCACCATCGTGAGCGGAATCGATCTCAAGCAGACCTTCTTGAAATTGGTGGGCCGCGAACACCTGGAAGACACGTTAGTCAAGAAAATTGAGAAGTTTCGTCTGGACGAGTTCTCGGTATTCGGCGTTCATCTGGCCCTGAGAGAAGCACCCCAGTTTGAGGTTCAAAAGGGCTATGAAGACGTTAATCAGGCATTTCGATTGAATATCGGTTTTGACAGCCCGGCTGATTTTACGGATGTCGTGGCAGACATCCGACGAGGAAGACTTCCCGAAAAACTGGCCTTGATTGCCAGCGTTCCCACCTTGTTTGATCCCTCACAGGCACCTGAGGGTTTTCATACTGCTTTAATCTGGCAACTGGTTCCTAGAAAAATCAAAGGTGCCAACTGGGAGGATGTGGACCAGGAGTACATGCATCTCTGCATCGAGAAATGGCGTGAATACGCCCCCAATTTGACCGAGAAGAACATTATAAAAGCGGTGACACAAACGCCGGTCGATATCGCCAACCGAATCATCAATATGGATGAAGGCGGGGTCTTCATGGGCCGCATGGTTTTGGCCCAGATGGAGGGTTTTCGACCGGTTCCTGAGTGCGCTCAGTTTCGGACACCGATCAAAGGCTTGTATCTGTGTGGATCCTGTATGCATCCCGGAGGAGGAATGATTGGAGGTCCCGGAGTGATCGCGGCCGATGTGATTGGTGATGACCTCAAGATCGATAAATGGTGGGAAGTATCAGACTACTAGCTGAAAAGGAGAGTGCCAATTGATTAAAATCAAGAACAGTTTTATATGCGATAAACCCATAGACGAAGTGTTTGGGCTCTTTGCCCGGATCGATAAGTTGGCCTGGGCTTTCCCCACGGTAAACCGTGTCGAGGTCCAGGATGAGGATAATGTCTCTATCGGAATCCTGCTTAAAATGGGCCTTCTGCCTCTCGACAACAACCTTACCCTAACGGTGACGGAGCGAACCAAACCCAGCCGCCTGGTTGCTGAGGGAATTGCCAGACCGGGAGGAGGACTGGCCAGAGCCGCCAAGCTGGTGGGAGGCGAGGATGAAGGGCTAACTCTGATTGGCCTGTATTTGGATCTTGAGCCAGTGGGGGAAAACAAATGCCGGGTTCGCTACTTGATTACCTGCGACGCTACCGGAAACTTGAAGCGGATCTATGATGCCATCATTCGGGGCCAACGGAAAAAGCTGGAGTCTGAATTTATCGCCAACGTCGGGGAGATTATGGGCGGAAAAGTCGTTGAGGAGTGTCCAGTCTAAAGACCGAACATTGCAACACACTGAAATAACTTTTGAGAGGGATGGATAGGCAATGAGAGAGGAATACGACGGAATCATTCTCGGTGGCGGGCACAATGGCTTGATTTGTGGAGGTTATCTGGCCAGGGCGGGTCTGAATGTCCTGGTGGTGGAGCGACATTTGGAGATCGGAGGGGGGTTGGACTCCCACGAAGGTGCTCGCAGCGGCTTTTGGCACAACGTACATTCCAATAACCACCGGGGCGTGTGTGATCTGAAGTGGTACCAGGATCTGGAGATGGATAGCATGGGCCAGGAGTATATCCGGCTGCCTATCTCCGTGGCCATGCTCACCAGGGATCACAAGGCCATTCTCTGGTATGCCAATCAACCGGAGAGAACGGCTGCCTCCATTGGCCGATTCAGTAAGAAAGACGAGAAAGCCTTCCTGGAAGTGAACAAAAAATACGGCGGAATGGCGGGGGATATCTTCGCCAAAGAGCAGTACTCACCACCGGTTCCTTTTGAGGAGAAAAGGGCCATTCTGGAGAAGAGCGAGGCGGGCAGACAGTACCTGGAATGGCAGTCTCTGTCCATCAATGATGCCGTCTGTAAGATCTTTGAGAATGACGTGGTTCGAGGAATGATCTGTTTTCTATCCGTCATCCGAGGTTTCGAGACTGACTCGCCGGGCTTGGGATTTATCGTTCCAGCTGCCATCGCTGCTGGCGTGAACACCCAGATGTCCAAGGGGAGTACCCACAAGCTGGGACACTCTCTCCATAAGATGATCACCTTGAGCGGAGCGGACCTCATCGACGGCTCGGCGGTCAAGGAAATCCTGATGGAAGATGGCCGGGCCGCGGGTGTAGTTTTGAGGGATGGAAGAGTGTTTAAAGCCAAGAAGTTTGTGGTGAGCAGCCTCAACCCGACCCAAACTTTCCTGGACATGGTGGGAGAGGAAAACCTGGACTCTGAGTTTGCCCAGAAGGTGAAGAATTTCAAATACTCCGATACTACTCCCTTGTTCACTTGTCTTCTGTCCCTGAACCAGCGGCTCTACTGGAAGGCAGCAAAGTATGATCCCGATGTGAACGACGCCTGGTACCTCATTGCCGGGCTGGATGGGTTTAAGGACATTGACAACCTCTACGAAGATTGTGCAGCCAAACGCCTACCCAGAGCGTTGCAACTGCTGGGAGCCCAACCCGCCCAGCACGATCCCACCCAGGCTCCACCCGGAAAATGCACCGCCTTCTGGTGGCAGGTGGCACCGGGCAACCTGTGTGAGGAAGAAGGAGGACCAGACCGTTGGGACGAGATCCGCGAGGAGTTTACGGAGCGCTGCGTACAACATCTGTCCCACTATGCCGAAAATCTCACGCCGGACAACATTGTCGAGCAGTTCGGGCAGACCCCCATTGATATTGAGCGCCATCTTCCCAACATGGTGGGCGGAGACATTCAGGTCGGGGAACTCAATGAAAATCAGATCCTGGACAAGCGGCCCTTCCCAGAATGCAGCCAGTATCGCACTCCGGTCAAAGGTCTGTATTTGTGCGGGGCCTCCTGCCATCCCGGTGGAAACATTACTGGTGCCCCCGGATACAATGCCGCCGGCGTGGTGTGTCGGGACCTGGGCATGGATCCCTGGTGGGATCCCCCTGAGGCGCGTGACCATTGGGAATCTCTTGGAAATGGGGCAGAGAAGAAGAAGTGAGAGTCTTCGCTTCGCCGAATCATCGATCAATATCAGGACGACGGAAGTGGGTAGCCTATGAGTAAACGCCCTTTT
>JAPUKI010000121.1 GCA_027295745.1 Acidobacteriota bacterium | reverse complement strand
GTGCTGGGTGACGCCCGCTTATACTTAACCCAAGAACCCAGCAATCAGTTTGACTTGTTAGTCCTTGATGCTTACAACTCGGACTCTATTCCCATTCACCTGATTACTCAGGAAGCGCTCCAACTCTACCTGGATAAAATGACGGACCATGGGCTCCTCATTTTTCACATCTCCAATCAGTACCTGGATCTCAAACCTGTGGTGAGAAATCTAGCCCAGAAGCAGGGACTGGTTTGCTTACTGCAATATGACTTGACCCTCTCTGAGCAGCAGAGACAGTTGGGAAAGGAACCCTCCCAATGGGCCGTCATGGCCCGTACCCTGGAGGATCTGGGTTCGCTGGGAAATGACCCACGCTGGGAGCGGCTAGAGGGCTCAGGCAGGCCCGTATGGACCGACAGTTACTCGAGCATCTTCAGCGTCTTGAAATAAGAAATTCAGGGACAGTCCCCGAATTTCTTAATCGTTTTTCAGGAACTCTAAAACGGCACCTGTGAACTCGATGGGTTTCTCTCTTGGAGGCCAGTGCCCGCATTTCTCGAGAATGCACAATTCGGAATCGGGGATCAACTGGTGAGCTCTCTTCGCCCACTTGACCGGTACCAACCTGTCATGCGATCCATGGACAATGAGTGTCGGCAAGGTGATCTCGGCCAGTCTGTTGAGAAAATTATTGCGAAAGCCGGACCAATCCATCTCATGTTCGACATAGGACCTCCAGGCCCGGCCTGCACCGTGAGTGGCAATGGTTTGCGAAATTTCGGTGACAATCTCTTCCGTAATGACTAGCGGGTCATGCACAATGTTTCGCAAGCTGAAACGAATGGCGGGTCTACTACGGCCAGCCATTCTCCACACTGTGTCGGGGACTTCGGGCATTCTCACCATCAGCCAGGCCAGAGTTCGCCAGTGCCACTGGGTACCTAAGCCGGCACTATCAACCAGGACCAGCCTTTCTATTGTGGAGGGAAACTGCAGAGTAAAGCTAGCAGCAATGTGCCCTCCCAAAGAAAGTCCCACCAGCGAGAACTCACTGAGCCCCAAGGCATGAACGAAGTGGTTGAGAAACTCTGTGTAGTACTCGATGGTGTAGTCGACCCTGGGTCTGGGGCTTTGTCCATACCCTGGCAAGTCTGGAGCGATAACCCGGCAGGTCTGCGAAAACAGGCCCATGGAGGGACGCCAGGACAGGGAGGCAGAATCAGTCCCGCCGCCATGAAGCAGGACCAGGGGACGACCGGTTGCTCCCGCCGCCAGGTAGTGGGTTCGAACACCCCCGACTTCAGTCCAAAAATCTCTGACCAGCATGCTTAGTACTCACTTTCATAAATACGATAACGTTTGTTGGGAGCGCGACGGAGCCCAGATCGAGGCGCGACGACGAGTCGATGTCGAGACATCGGCGAGGAGAAGCAACAAAGAGATGGGCCCGTCCCGCCCCAACCCTTTGGGCGAATGGGGGTTGCGGGAGATCTCTTGGTCTCTCGTCGTCGTCGATGTCCCTGACATCGCCTCCTCCTCCCTTCGCGACCTCGCCTCCCAAGCCCCATACGCAAACATCATCGTATTTATGAAAGGGAGTACTGAGTGTCTCGTCTCATAAACTCGCCGCCGGGGCGCTCGCCAGAGCCTCCCACACTCTGTTCACCGGATGATTGCTTCACTGCGCTCAGATGAAGGCGGCGGCGCTACAGTAGAACACCTATGCATAATCCCGGCTAGCCACTTATAATAAAAAGCATGGCCTGGGTCCGCTTCTGTTCATTCTGGATTTACCCTTCTCTTGCCTGTCTCCTTTTGCTCCTCTCACCTCAACAGGTACCAAGATGGAAGGATCTCCTCTGGTTAGTCCCAGTTGGTCTGTTTCTCTGGAGCCTTCTAGAGTATGCTATGCATCGTCTTTTCTTTCACTGGACTCCTCACCATCGCAAACTCAAAGGGATAGTACAAGCCCTTCATCTCAGCCATCACACAGATCCCAGAAATCCGGACAAGATCCTCATTAGACCCACTTACAGCTTGCCTATTTCCGCTCTAGTCTTAGGAGGCTTTTACGCCGTGACGGGAAGTCTATTTTCAGCCAGTGCATTACTGTGGGGCGTGTGGCTGGGATTTCTCTATTACGAATGGGTACACTACCGCTTACACCTGAGCACGGCCGCTAGAGGTTCGCTGAAGTACCAACGTGGCTGGCATTTCTTTCATCACTTCGTCGACCAGGAAAATTGCTTTGGCGTGACCTCACCCTTATGGGACTTGGTTTTCGGCACCTATCGACGAATCAACTTCTGAAGTTCACCCAGGGCTGCCGGTAAAACAGTAGTGGCGTCACCCTCAATGCGAAGATCCGCAAGCTGATCTTGTGCGGTAGGACCCTGATTGACAATGATGTAAACTGCCCCCCCCTCCTTGGCCGAGCGAGGCACAGAGGCCGCCGGTTCCACTTCAAGAGTGGATCCGATGGCAAGAACCAGCTCGGCGCGGGAGGCGGCCGAGAAGGCCTCCCTCAATTTCTCATGAGGCATCGCCTGCCCGAAGGAAATGGTAGCCGGTTTAAGGAATCCTTCACACCGACAAAGTGGCGGCTCACGTGTGCCTTCGAACTCCTCAAAGATGGGGCTCGGGTCAAAGAGCTGGCCACAAGTCTGGCATTCGATCTTCCGATTGGTGCCGTGCAGCTCGATGACCCTGTCCTCAGAGTGTCCGGCCAGCTGGTGTAACCCATCAATATTCTGTGTGACAAGTACTTCCAGACGTCCCATCCCGTCTAACTCGACCAGGGCACGGTGGGCTGGATTGGGTTTGGCGTCGCGAAACTGATGCCACCCTGCGAGTTTGTAGTCCCAGTGGCGGATGCGTGCCTCGCGCGAAGTCATAAAATCATCGTAATAGACAGGACGCCATTTTTTCCACAGACCCTGAGGACCTCGGAAGTCAGGAATGCCCGAAGCGGTTGAGATACCTGCCCCCGTGAAAACAAGGACTCGACGGGCATCACTGAGACGGCTGGCAAGTTGACTGGACGACATTAGGCACCGCGCAACACTATGACAGGTCTCAACTGATTGGCTGGGCCTGATTGCCCGATGGCAACCAGCTTTTGGTGGTGGAAAAGCCGGCAAAACTCTTCCTGGACTTGGCTGCTCCCGGAGATTTCATTTCCGTGTCGTACTCGCTTTGCCTGCTGCTCGTCAAGATCGATCCGGGGAAGTTCGGGAAGAAGTTTCTCCATTGGCAATAAGGCTTCTCGCCACTGACCCTCAAGCCCTTCCAGCTGCAGAGCTCCAGAAAGGTGAAAGCAGCCACAGCGAATGCGACGGAGCTTTCGGAGATAGGCTCCGCAGCTCAGCGTCTTTCCTATCTCGTGGGCAAGAGAGCGGATGTAGGTACCGGACGAGCAGTGAACTCGCAGGCTCCAGATCTCTCTAGTTTGTTCAAGCAATTCGATCCGATAAACGGAAACAGTTCGCCAGGGACGATCTATCTCCAGCTTTTGCCTGGCCAGTTGGTAGAGCTTTTTCCCACCCACCTTTACGGCCGAAAACATAGGAGGCTGTTGCTGAATCTCTCCGGTAAATTCCTCCAGTACCTCCTGCGCTTGCTGAGGGGATATCTCAGGCACGGAGCTCTCCTGGATGACCTCACCTTCAGCATCCAAGGTGTCAGTAGTTTGGCCGAGTTGGATTTCAGCGAGATACTCCTTGTCACTCGACTGGAAAAAACGGCTCAAGCGAGTGGTCCGTCCAAGTAAGAGGGGCAAGACTCCGCTCGCCAGGGGATCGAGAGTTCCGGTGTGACCGACCTTGGTTTTCAGAAGTGCGCGGGCCCGGGCCACGATGTCATGAGAGGTAGGTCCTGAGGGTTTATCGACAACTAGCGCACCACAGAGGGATTCGTGGTTCGTCATCCATCGTCTGCCAGAGGTTTGATTGTCTGTTGTGCTGCTGCCGGTGACTGCTCGTCTGTGCCATCCAGCAGTTTGTCCAATTCGAAGACCACTTTCTCGACGGCCTCCTGCAGGTTTCCCTTCACCAACAGGCCAGCCGCGTTCTTGTGGCCACCGCCGCCAAAATGTTCAGCTACCGAGCTGACATCGTAGTGGTTCTTAGATCTCAAGCTTACCCGGAACTGATCTTTTCCCTCTTCACGGAAGAAAGCAGCCAAGTCAATCCCCTCCATAGAGAGGGGATAGTCCACTATACCTTCCATGTCATTTGCGGAGGCTCCCGTCTTTGCCAACATTTCCTGGGTCAGTATGATAGAGGCGATTCTCTTGGAAGCATGGACTTCCAAAGTATTCAGGAGCAACCCCAAGACCTGGAGCCTGGAATGAGGCCTGGTCATGTAAACGGCTTGAGCAATGGCTGCGGAATCCGCTCCATTTTTCACGAGATCACCAGCGATGAGAAAAGTTTTGGCCCGGGTATTGGAATACTGGAAGGATCCGGTGTCAGTGACAACCGCGACATAGAGGTTGGTAGCAATCTCGGGTGTCAGATCGACTGAGAGCGCTTGCGTCAGGTCGTAGATCATCTCTCCCACGGCAGCCGCCGATGAGTCCAGCCAATTGAGATCTCCAAAGGGTGCGGTCTTGGGATGGTGGTCAATGTTGATGACAAAGTACTCCTCGAGACCTCGGAGATTAGCCCGTTTCAGGTCATTGCACTCAAGGATGAACAGCCCATCGTAGCTCCCCTCAACAGAATCGGTCACACGAATTTTCTCTATTCCGGGAAGACACTGATAGGGGCGTGGATGAGGATCTGAATTGAATACAGTCGCGCTTTTACCGAGTTTCTCCAGTGTCAGAGCCAATCCCAGCTCCGAGCCAAGCGCATCTCCGTCCGGCCGAGCATGCGCAGTAATGGCAAAGCGCTCGTGGTCTTGTATGAAACGGATGATCTCGTCCAAAGTCTTCAATCGCCTTTCCGGATTTCGATAAAGTGGATTTCCCAGGAACAAAAGAGAAAGGGCATGGTCTTCTTCATTACTAACCAGTTTATATACTAACCATTTCCTTAAACCTAATTCTAATTGAATACAAAAAAAAGTCCTTTTCCGGAGTTCGGGGGAGGTGGACACAGCCCACCCTGCCTTCCTAGGAATCCGGGCTATAATCAGGGTTCAATATGAAAGCTATTCGTGTCTATGAGCCGGGGGGACCAGAAGTGCTTTGCTACGAAGATGTTTCAGTACCTGAGCCAGGTCCGGCTGAAGCCCTGGTGGAGATCGAGGCAATCGGTCTCAATTTCATCGACATCTATTACCGAAAGGGCCTCTATGAAGGGGCTTTTCCTTTCATACCAGGATTTGAAGCTGCAGGAACAGTGAAGGCGGTGGGTCCAGGAGTCAGGGAAGTTGAGGTGGGGGATCGCGTCGCTTATGCGTTGGCAATAGGGGCTTATGCAGAACAGGCGTCAGTCCCGGCCTGGAAGCTTGTCAAGCTGCCCTCTGGTGTCGACCCTCAGCAGGCCGCAGCCATCTTCCTACAGGGGATGACAGCCCACTATCTTACCCATTCAGCTTATCGCCTGGCATCAGGTGAGACTGCACTCGTGCATGCGGCTGCAGGAGGGGTCGGCCAGCTGTTGGTACAGATGGCGAAAATGCGTGGGGCACGTGTAATTGGAACGGTTTCGAGTGAGGAAAAGGCCGAACTTGTTCGCCAGGTTGGGGCAGACGAGGTCATTCTCTATACCGAGAAAGACTTCGAGTCGGAAGTTCATCGCCTCACCCAAACTGCTGGAGTGGAAGTTGTTTACGATTCGGTGGGAAAGACGACCTTTGAAAAGAGCTTAAATTGTTTGAAACCCTGCGGATACATGGTGCTCTTTGGACAATCCAGTGGATCTGTCCCTCCCCTCGATCCCCAGGTCTTGAATAGCAAAGGATCTCTTTTTCTGACCCGGCCCAGCTTGTTCCATTATGTTTCTTCACGAGAACCATTGCTGAGGCGAGCCGAGGAAGTCCTGAACTGGCTGTCCAATGGAGACCTCAAGGTGCAAATAAGTGAAAAGTTCCCACTTTCTGAAGCGGCCCGCGCCCACACCGCTATAGAAGAACGAAAGACCACTGGAAAGGTTTTACTTTTGCCTTAGTACTCACTTCTCACACCCGCTCTACTGCATCGGCGCAATGATCCGACTGGTGTGAGAAATGCGGGCTAAGAGCCAGAAGGGAAGAAGGGAAAACTACTTTAATTCCGGTGGGACTTCCTCTTGGATGAAGGCTTCAATCACGTCGCCGACCTTGATGTCGTTGAAGTTGGTAATGGAAATACCGCATTCGTATCCCTCCTTCACTTCATTAACATCCTCTTTGAAGCGGCGCAGAGAATCGATCTCACCTGTGTAAAGGATCACGTTGTCGCGCAGGAGACGAACTTCCGCACTCCGCTTCATGAGACCGCTCTGTATATAGCTCCCGGCAATGGTCCCGAACTTCGGCACCTTGAAGGTCTCACGAACTTCGGCTCGACCCAGATCTTTTTCTCGAAAGGTCGGATCCAGAAGACCCAGCATAGCTTGTGTGATTTCGTCAGACACCTCGTAGATCACGGTGTACAGCCTGACATCAACTTTCTCTTTCTCTGCAACCTCCTTGGCAGCTGGTTCAGGGCGCACGTTGAATCCCACAATGACGGCGTTCGAAGCAGAGGCCAACAGGACATCCGACTCGGAAACACCTCCCACGGCACTGTGAATAATTTTCACCTGAACTTTCTCAGTACTCAGTTTGTTCAGAGTGTCTTGTAAAACCTCAATAGATCCCTGGGCATCAGCCTTCAGGACAATGCGCAGCTCCTTGACTTCTCCGGCCTCCATCTGAAGATGGAGGTCCTCCAGAGTGACCGTGGAAGAGCTGGCGAGTTCCTGAGATCTCAGCTGCTGCTGTCGATATTCTCCAATCTCCCGCGCTTTGGCGGGGCCCTCTACGACCTGGAAGGCATCGCCGGCCTGAGGCAAACTCTGCAATCCCAGGATTTCAACCGCAGTGCCTGGCCCGGCCTCAGTGCTGGTCTTTCGACGATCATCGAACATGGCCCTGACTTTTCCGTAAGCCGCTCCAGCTATGAAGGAATCTCCAATCTTCAGAGTGCCACTTTGGATCAGAATGCTTGCTATCGCTCCGCGACCTCGATCTAATCGTGCTTCCAGAACAGTCCCCGAGCCTGATCGTTTTGGATTCGCCTTCAGCTCCAAAAGATCAGCCGACAACAAGATCATCTCCAGCAGCAAGTCGAGGTTGGTCTTTTCCTTTGCAGACACTTCAACCATGACCGTGTCACCACCCCACTCTTCTGCCACCAACTCGTGCTCCGTCAACCCTTGCCTTACCCGTTGGGAATCCGCCTCTGGCTTATCCATCTTATTCAAAGCAACTATGATGGGTACTCCAGCCGCTCGGGCGTGATCGATAGCCTCCACAGTCTGGGGCATCACCCCATCATCAGCAGCCACGACCAAGACCACCAAATCCGTCACCTGAGCTCCACGAGCGCGCATTCTGGTGAAAGCCGCATGGCCCGGAGTATCGATAAAGACAACCCTGCGACCTTTCACATCGACATGGTAAGCCCCGATTTGCTGCGTGATCCCTCCTGCCTCACCAGCTGCCACTTGGGTCTCCCGGATCGCATCCAGCAGGGAAGTTTTGCCATGATCGACATGGCCCATGACGGTCACCACAGGAGGGCGCTCGGCCAGATCCTTGGGGACCTCCTTGACCTGGTCCTCCTCAACCGCTGCCTCCTCAAAGGACACGAATTGTGGGATGACGTTGTAAACTTCACAGATCTCCTGAACGATTTTCTCCCCCAGCGTTTGGTTGATGGAGACCATCACGCCTCGGGAAAAGAGTTGCTTGATCAACTCGTTGCTTTTGAGCTGGAGTTTCTCACCTAGTTCTTTGACCGTTATCTTCTCTGAAAAAGTCACTTCTCGAGGCCCGCTGACCTCTACCGGCTGCGCTGTCTTCGAGACTGGAGCTTCTTTCGGCTCCGCGACCCCTTCAGCCTCAGCAACCTCCTCACTGCCCGGTTCAGTCTCTAACTCCAGAGCTTTTTCTTTGACCGGTGGGGCCTCAATGGGCTCCTGCGTCACCTTGGTCGTCCGCTCCAGCTCCTCCCGAGCCTTGCGAAGAGCAGGTCGTTCAGTTTGAACTTCTTTCCTGACAGTCATCTTCTCCAGCTCTGCCCGGGTGAGCTGGTGCCTTGCCTTCTCCAGGACCTCGGCAGAGACGTGGGCTTCTACCTTCTCAATAACCGGCTCATCCTCGATAGTGACTGCTATCCTTTGGGGAATCTCGGGCTCGACAACTTCAAGTTTTCGGTAACTAGCTTTGCCTTTACGCGGCTTCAGAGAGGCTACCCAAGGACTGGCGGCAGGCTCTTCCTTTTCAACTGTTTTAGCCCTCTTGCGCCGTGTGCCCAGCTGCTTAATGCTCTTGCGTGTCTTGGCAGAGGCTACCTTCTTCTTTTCCTTTTTTTCCTTTTCTTCTCTGGTCCTTTCCTCTTCCTGTTGTTCAAGTTCCACCATGAGCTGCAGGCGCCGCCGGATGCGATCAGCGATGTCATGATCTAGAGGGGTATCTGGAGAAGGGACCCAGACTCCGACCTTCTTCAGCTCGGATATCACCACCGTATTTCTCATTTCAAATTCGGAGGCGAGCTCGCTGACTTTAGTTTCTTGCATTTCTCAACCTTGGGGAACCTTTTCTATTGAGTTTCTTCACCACTTTCTTGAGGATCAACGACTTCTTCCTGACCCGATTCGACTGCCGCAGATGTTTCAGGCTCGGAGTGGGAATCGATCAATGCTCGAGCTGCCTCAAGGAGCTGTTCAGCCGTCTTGAGGCCGATCCGAGGAATTGCTGTTAAATCCTCGACCGACTTTAAGCTCAGATCCTGCACTGACTCAATTCCTGCTTCCCGCAATCGACTCTGAGTCTTCTCCCCCACGCCCTCCAAGCTAGACAGGGGGTCAGCTTCCGAGGAAACACCAAGTTGTTCCAACTGGCTGAGGATTTCCAGCTTCTTTTCTTCAGCTCCCTTGATATTGATCTCCCAGCCCAGTAACTTCGAAGCAAGACGTACGTTTTGACCTTTCCTCCCGATGGCCAGAGACAGTTGATCTTCTGGAACGACCACTTCCAAGACTTTTCTAGAGGGATCGGCAATCAGAATTTTGGAGATCTTCGCTGGATTAAGAGCATTGGTCGTGTATTCAACGATATCGTCTGAAAATTGAATAATATCAATCCTCTCGCCACGCAGTTCACGGATAACAGCATTGATACGGCTTCCCTTCATCCCCACACAAGCCCCCACTGGATCGACTGCATCATCGAGACTCGCTACGGCCACTTTGGCGCGTTCACCGCCTTCCCGTACTGCGTTTTTGATCACCACTGTGCCATCATAGACTTCCGGGATTTCCATTTCGAACAGACGGATCAACAGGCTTGGATCACTTCTTGACACAACGATCTGAGGACCTCTTGAGAGCCGGTGGACCGTAATAATGACGGCCCGAATTCTGTCTCCTGGCTTATATTGCTCATCTTGACATTGTTCACTGAAAGGGAGAACAGCCTCCGTCCTTCCGATGTCAAGGACGACTTCTCGGCCTTCGGTCCGGCGAACAATGGCATTGACTAACTGACCAATCTGCTCGGAAAACTCGCCGAAGATAATTTCCCGTTCGGCTTCACGCACTTTCTGAAGGATAACTTGTTTCGCCGTCTGGGCAGCAATTCGACCGAGGTCGACAGTCGGCTTAGGAATCTCGATGTAGTCGTCCAGCTCAAAAGTCTCATCGACGGTCAGTGCCTCCTCCAGCGACATTTCAGTCGCCTCATCGTCCACTTTTTCGACAACCTTCTTTACAGCGAATACTTCTATGGTTCCCGTTTCCGGGTCGTAACGAGCCTGCAAATCTTCATCGGTCCTGAAGTATTTATTTGCAGCTGCCACCATCGCATCCTCCAGGGCTTCGTGAATAACCTCCGGATCGATGCTCTTCTCCCGACTAATCTGTTCAATACTCTGGCTCAAAAGATTTGTCATGCTCTCACTACTCCCGATGGAGATTCCTCTACTTAAAATTGATGGACCAAATTTGCTTTCCTGATGCTGCCGAAAGGAATCTGATACGTTTTCCCATCAAAGTCCAACTTGAGAATACCGTCTGAGAAACTCTGGATAGACCCAGTGAATTTCCTCCGGTCCTCGATCTTCTCAGTAGTGACCAAGCGTATTTCCTTTCCCACAAAGCGCCTGTAATCGGTTTCCTTAAAAAGCGGACGTTCGATCCCGGGAGAAGACACCTCCAACACATAGCGCTGCAAAATCAGATCCTCTTCATCCAAAAACACACTCACATGTTTACTCACTCTCTCACAGTCTTTGAGGTCGATTCCATCCGACTTGTCGATATAAATCCTCAACACAGAAGGTGATCCTTTGGGTTGATACTCGACGTGCACCAGTTCAACCCCGTCCGCCTCTACCACATCTCTGAGGAAACCTTCAATGCGTACTGCCACATCCATAGATATCCGACCTCTAAAACTAAAAAAGTGGGCGAGAGCCCACTCTTCGGATAGAGCGTTTTCCGATTAAGTATATTAGATACTTTGGCTTATTTCAACACCGGACCGATCTTGTCCAGCTCAGATTTGAGATACTGGGCAGGTCCTGCTACAACCAGAACAAAATCGTCGAGGGCCACATATTTTTGGACAGCCTCTTGAAAATCATCACGTGTCAGTCGGTTCAGGCGCAATCCATAGTTTGTGAGAAAGTTTATACCGACCTCATAGAGACTGGTTTCCAGTAGTCGATAAAGTCCAGCAAGAGGCTCCCGGAGAGAATCAGTCATCTCCAGGTATGCCAGTTGCTTCGCCTCCTCAAACTTCTGGCTATCAATGTGGCCATCATGGAGATCCTTCGCGAAACTCTCAAACTTGTGGTAATAGGCCATGAGTTGTTCTGGCGGCGCCTGAATGCTCAGCTGCAGGTAGCCTGGCATTCGGCGGCTCTCAAGCTCAGAGGAAGCCTGAATCTGCCTTTGTGAGGCGATCTGGCTTGCCCAGGAGGGCAAAGAAAGGGTCAGGTACTGTTGGAAGACCTTCAAAGCGTAGTAATCGGCAGAACTCCTTTCAACACTGAGATTTCCCCAACGAAACAAGCTCTCCGCAGAAGGCTGATCAAGAAATAGTACTCGCCGCCCATTCGGTGGAGGGGCCTTCCTGAAAGTGAAAGGCAAGGAGTCCTTCTTGATCCAGCTTCCCCAGTGACGACTCAAGGCTGCCACGGTCCCATCGCGGTCCCCGGGAAAATAAAAGGCTAGTTGGGTCTGATTGGGCAGAAAAAGTTTGCGATATTGAGTCTTTACGTCAACGAGGGACAAGTTTTTCAGTGTCTCAGTCGTGCCCTTTACAGAATGTGCATAAGGGTTGGCTTGAAAGAGTTCCGCTAAGAAGACCTCTTGGGTGAGAATCTCCAACTGGTTTTGCCTTTCTTCAAGTTCTTGAATGACCCCATTGCGAAGTTGCTGGAAGGCTTCTTCGCGAAATGTGGGTCGAACAACCATCTCAGCCAAAAGATTCAAGACCTCCACAAGATTCTCACTGGGAGTGCTACCCACGAAAAAGATGGCGTCCCACTCCACCCGAAGGTCCACCTCTGCCTCGAGTTCTCGTAACCCTGTCTCCACCGCCAGACCAGTGCCAGTCTCGCTTTGCTCCAAGATCATCCAACTCGTCAGGTAAGTGACCCCCCACTTTTCAATGGGATCAAATGCCGCTCCGTTCTTGATCATCAAGACGAAGGGAACTCGCTGGTCGTTACTGGCTAGGAGCAAAATCTCCATCCCATTCAGCAACGCTTGCTTATAAAACGCAGGCGGGGTGATGGGGCGATAGTCTTCGGCCCTCAAAGGGTTTGGGGATATAATCAAACAAGCAATTGTGGAAAGCAAAAAAGCGGTGGCGCGTAAGAACATTCCAGGCCATTTTAGTCGAAACCAACCTGAGCCGGCAAACCTGGCTTGTATTGAAGGAATTCAACGCCACCATCTCGAAAATGGCCTAATCATCCTCATTCGGGAAGACCATACTGTTCCTATTGTCTCCACCATGGTCTGGTATCGGGCTGGATCCCGTTTCGAAAGACCCGGCATTACCGGTATTTCTCACTTCCTGGAACACATGATGTTCAAGGGCACCGGACGTTATCAAAAAGGAGAAATAGACTCCATCACAGCTTCTAGAGGCGGCAATAACAATGCTTTTACTTCAAATGACTATACCGCCTACTACTTCACTTTTGCTTCTGATCGATGGTGGCCCGCCTTGGAAATCGAAGCAGATCGGATGCGTAATAATCGATTTGATCCCGACGAATTCGAGTTGGAAAGGAAAGTCATCGTTGAAGAACTAAAGATGGAGCGCGACAGCCCCTGGAGGGCTCTGCGTCAAGCAGTGGCGACGAACTCTTTTGAGAACCACCCTTACAAGTTTCCAGTGATCGGTAACTATGAGGATCTTCTCTCGATCACTCGAGAGCAGATGATCGAGTACTATCGTCACTTTTACGCTCCCAACAATGCCACTCTTGTCCTGGTGGGAGATTTTGATACAGAGGGAGTTCTTCAACGAGTCAAGCAGCTCTTTGCAGATTTGCCCCCCGGGAAGGTACCGGAAACTACCACCATTCCAGACCCTCCGCGAACCAGGCAAATCAGGGTGGAAGTGAAAAAACCGACCAGCATCCTCAGGATGCTGATCGCCTTTGCTGCGCCCTCGGTCCGTCAGAAGGAGCATTACGCCCTGCACATTCTCGACAGAGTGTTGTCGGGAGGAAAACTTTCGCGCCTTTATAGCAGATTAATTGAAAAGGAACGGTTGGCTTCGGTGGTCAATACAGAGTTCTCAGAAACCTTCGATCCTTACCTCTTTTTCATTGGCGTTGAGTCACACAAGGAAGCGGATCTGGACAAAGTGGAAACCATGATCTTTGAGGAAATTGCCACGCTCACCCAGGAGCCAATTCCAGAAGCCGAACTGACACGGGCAAAAAAGCAGTGTATTACTCAGCTGTTTGGCAGTTTTGAAACCACCCTGGATCAAGCGATTCAACTCGGCCTGCTGGAAACTCTGCACCGTTACCAATATTGGAATGACTACATCCAACAGATCGAGCGACTAACTGCAGAGGAAGTCAGAGATCTGGCGGCTCGCTACTGGAGTCCAGAACAAGCAACTGTGGGAATTGTGTTGAATGGAGCAACTGAAGAGCAAAAGGGTTCACTTTAGAAGGCATCATCTGGACAACGGTCTTATCCTTCTGGTTTCCGAGAGCCATAAACTTCCGTTGATTTCGATCAATGCCTTCGTTTTGGCCGGTATGGACCAGAATCCCCCAGATCGACCCGGCATAGCCGCGCTCACCTCACGCCTACTCCCGGAAGGAACACAGAACTACCAAGCCCATGAAGTTTATGAAAGCATTGAAAACACGGGTGGGAACCTGACCACTTTCAGTGAACAGGACCTCAGCGGAATCTCTCTGAACGCCCCTTCCCAAGAGCTGGTCCGCGGATTGGATCTTTTGCGAGAAGTACTGGCTCGCCCGACCTTTCCAGAAGATCGCTTTCAAATGGAACGGCAAAAGGTAGTGAGCCAACTTCACGCGATGGGGGATGATCCCCACACCGTGGCCGCTCACCGCCTCAGAAGCTGGATTTACCAGGGGAGTCCCTTACAGTATCCGGTTCTGGGGACTCAAGAGAGTGTCGGCGACCTTGACGTCCATGAGCTCAGGAAGTTTCATCTCCAAAAATATTCTCCGCAAAATACCATTCTGGTGATTGTGGGTGCGGTAGATGCGGAGGATGTCTTCTCTCAAAGTGTGGAGCGATTCTCAACTTGGCAAAACCCCCACTACAGTCGTTTGCAGATCTAACCATTAGAGCGGCAAACCACTCCCATTAGGGATGAGTTCTTC
Source organism: Acidobacteriota bacterium (assembly GCA_027295745.1). GTDB lineage: Bacteria > Acidobacteriota > UBA6911 > RPQK01 > JADFOI01 > JADFOI01. The sequence continues at coordinate 8,744 of JAPUKI010000121.1, read as the reverse complement.
ATGGAGACGGAACAGTTGACCATTTTTCTGGGTCATCTTGGCGTGACCAGGAACAATCCCGACTACTACATTCTTCAAGTGATGGACACTATCCTGGGTAGTGGTCCCGGCTTCACGAGCAGGATTCCCAGGAGACTTCGAGACCAGGAAGGCCTTGCCTACAGCACATACAGCAGCATCACCGACTCAAGTGGGATTTATCCGGGAAGCTTTGTAGCCGTAATCAGTACTTCCCCTGAGAATCGGCAAAAAGCTCTCGATGGCCTGTCCTTTGAAATAGAAAACCTTCTCCTGAATGGCGTTACCTCGGAAGAACTGATGCAAGCCAAGGACTTTCTGACCGGAAGTTTCGTCTTTGAGTTCCAGTCCGATGCGGACGTTGCCCAGTTCTTATTGGAAACCGAACTCTTCGATCTGGGAGAGGATTACCCAGAGCAGTATTCACGCATCATCCGGGACATCGATTGCGAGGACGTCAAGCGAGTTGCCCATAGATATTTGGATACTGTAAACTACACTACTGTGGTTGTTGGACCAACCCATAACGGACATGATCTGACCCCTGAGCGACCGTCATCATAAAGGGGTCAAACAGGACGAAATCAGACTTCTCATGCGTCAGCTGCTGGTCGCTGTTTGCCTTTTGGCTCCTCTGGTAGGCCTGAGTTGCGGGGGAAGACCTCGAGTTCCTGTGCCACCGCAGGAAACTCCCTCGATGCCTCCGGTTTCCACAGCTCCCGCCGATCCTTCAGCTACACCAGCAGGTCCCGCTCCCGAGTTAGAGGTCATGATCGTCCCCTCCTTGATCAGGGAAGGAGAGTCGGCCATGCTCAACTGGGAGGCCCAATATGCAGACAGGGTGATCATCAGCCCCCAAATCGGTTCAGTGCCGACCTCGGGAAGGATAAAACTCTTCCCGGATGAAACCACCAGCTACGAAGTGTCTGCGGAAGGTTCTGGCGGAAGCGTTGCAAAGACCGTCATCATTGAGGTTCTGAAGGATGAAACAGCGCTTATTTCGGTGGAGGATCTGAGAGACAGACCCTTACAGGAGCAGTTCGAACACTTTGTGAAACCGGTCTTCTTTCGCTACGACGCTTCGGGCCTCAGCGAAGAAGCAAGCCTGATTCTGGAAGGGAACGTTGGCTGGTTGACAAGACCCGAGAACCTCGACATTCGCCTTCTCATCGAGGGCCATTGCGACCAACGCGGTACAGAAGAGTACAACCTGGCCCTGGGGGATAGAAGGGCCCAGGCAGTCCTGGGCTACCTGGTTGAACACGGGATCGACCCTTCACGTGTCATGGCCTTATCCCTGGGAGAAGAGCGCTCTTTCGATCAGCGCGAAACCGAAGAAGGCTGGGCACTCAATCGAAGAGCTCATTTCGTATTGATTCAATAAGAGCAAGAGAATTTCGCCCGGAACCGTGTTCGAATCCGACACAAGACCTCGATCCCCACATTTTTGGAGAATCATCCTCATATCGGTACTTCTGTTTGTCAGCGTGACTGGCTTGGTGCTGTTCTTGTTGCAGCAGGGAACTGAGGAAGCGGCTCCTCTCACCGGGATTTTTCGTGGCGGGGATCCTAATTTTGAATGGTATGACAAGTACATCAACCTGAATAATCCCCGGGTCAGAATGAGCTCAAGCTTTTCTGGCAACCGTCTTGTGCTTATTTCAGGCGTCATCGAGAATAGAGGCGAGAAGACGCTGGACGTGGTTGAAGTGGAGCTGAGTTTCTTCAATTACAATGAACCCATCGCGAAGATCACTCGAACCCCCATCCGTCCGGGGTCAGGCACTCGCACCCCCCCCCTCCAAACATTTGAGAAACGTGGGTTCACACTTTTCGTTGAAGAGATCCCCGAGGGTTGGCTGGCTCAGCAGGCGGAACTCGCCATCCATGGCTTCCGCTTCCTGGTTGAGCAGTGAGCTCGTGCACGACCGCACGAATCAAACAAGGAATTGAACAAGCGCCTCGCCCAGCTCTTTTTCAGCGGGGGCGCTTTGGAAAACTTTCATCCAAACATCCGGCCTTTCCATGCAGGCATAAACGGGAATGGTTGGATGCTTTTCTCGAATCCAACCCAGCACTCTACGGTACATGAGCACTCGAATGGGCTTGAAGTAACGCATTTTGCCATCTTCGGTGGGCACCAACTCCCCGAGAGGTAGGGGACTGCTGGGAAAGCGCTTGCGCATAATCTCCTTCAACTGGCTGGTTAAGCGCAGGGAACCTATCGAGATCCAGGCCATCGAAGTGGCAGGGATTGTTTCAAAGAGCTCTTCAATCAGATCTTCATAATCAGTTTCCCAGCTCCCATAGAAGATCATGGGATCCAGATGAAAGGCAACCGGGTATCCAGCCCGGACACAACGTTTTGCTGCCCGAAAGCGCTCCCTGATGGTGGCTGTCTTGTGCTCTTCCTTTTCCTGAATAAATCGGGGATTGATGGACCAGGAAACAACCGTCCTGCCCTCATGTTCCAGATCTAAAAGGTTTTCAACGCAGTTGGATTTTGTCTTCAATTCCAGGATGGCATTTTTCTGTCCCGCGAAAAATTGGACCAACGGGATACTGTATGAGGTTAGAGGATCCAGTGCCAGGCTGTCGGCCAATTCTCCCGTACCGATCCGAAAGAGATGATGGGGGTTTTCAGAGAAAGTCCTCTGCAATTCCGACAGCAGATCGTCCGAGTTAGCATATACGATCATATAGGGAAAGTTCAGATGCGACTGCAGATAACAGTAGCTGCATTCCATATGGCAGTTACTGGCAAAGTTGATCACAAAGTAGTTACAGCATACGTTTTTGATGCCTTTTTGCGCCCGGGTGCCCGGACAAGCTTTGAAAAAGTGTCCTTTATACTGCGCCAGAATCAACCATTTCTTGGTCCGGGAAAGAGTTGGAGTCCATCGCTGAGACTCTTCCAGCAGAGACTCCCTCGACTCGATCCTCTCTGTGGGAACCTCAGGCAATCGCTCCAGCACATTGCGGGTGATCAGTGAATCCTCGACACCGCGTTCCACAAAAATCTTTTCGGGTTTGTACTCCTTCATATCGGCAGACGTAGTCTACAACAATTCCAAGATCTGTCTCACTTCATCGGTCTTCGCAATTTCGTCCAGTTTCCTCGCCCCTTCAACCAGTTCCTCAGTACTCTCGAAGGAGAGCAAGACATCAATCCGCTTTCCCTCGAAATAGCGGGGAACGCGAAATTGGATTTGAGGGGGAAGCTTAAGAGCAGCTTTGAGCCTCTCATACTCCTGTTCACATGCCGAAAGCCGGGGAAATCGCAGTCGACGGAGTTTCTCAAACACCTTGTCGAAGCGATCTGAAGGAGACAGGCGTTCATCCTGCTCAATTTTGGCTGCCCCACTTTCCTTCCAGAGCATCGATACCGAGCCCGTGGCAGAAGGCCCGGATGGAGTGGTTCCTGCCAAGGCCCGCAGTTCATCCAGCAGGTTGAACAGTTTCTTCTGCTTATTTTTTCCCAGCCGAAACTTCGAGGCTATCCTGTGGAAAAGCTCCTGGTCTTCGGTTTTCCAGCTCACCAGCTTCAGGACAACCTCTGGCTCCAGTGGATCGAGGACCGTACGCTGGAGTAACACGGGCAGTCGAGCCAGATCTAGACATTGCTGGAGATGAAACCGATCTGCTGGAAGATTCAACAGGGCCATAAAATCATCCATCAAAGCCTCATCGCTGAGTCCGAAGTGCTCCCGCAATCTCAAAAGGAGGTGAGCCTTCTCCAGTAAATGCAAGGGACGGGTGACACGATTGTCCTCCAGAGCCTGCACCAGGAGTGTGAGCCCATCCTCTTCCTCTCTGACAATACACGGAATCTCTCGAAAACCTAACTTTCTGGCAGCTTCATATCTGCGGAAGCCAATAATGATTCTGAACTGTCCCGACTCTGTTCTTTGCACATGAAGAGGGGAAAGGATTCCAGTCTCCTGGACAGATCGCATGAGCTGATCAATAGACAACCAAGGGAGAGAGATGGCATAAAACCGGTCCTGTGCATCAATCCGGTCGGATCGAATCATTACAATTTGGTCAAGAAACTTCTCAGTCATACTTAGTGCCTCACTTAGTGCCTCGTTTCAGCAACCTTGCCGTTGAAAAATCATCTCATCTACTACTAACACTATCTAAGTCAATACTGCTATCGCTTTATGGCTGAAATTTTATTTACCTGGATGATTGATCGTGCTGACAATTTATGCTACCGTCCCACAATTCTCGTTCTTGGTATGCGCTTGGCGCTTCCATTGAACGGGACATTCAAGGAATCCTTTAAAGGAGGTCAAGTACCGAAATGAGCGTCCGATCACTTTGGAAGAATGCTTTTGCAGCTTTTCTGATCCTGGCTGTGTGCCAGATTGCAGTGGTGGCCCAGTACACCACTGAAGAATATGCAGCTTATGAAAGTGCCATCAATGCCGATCCTGCCGAAAGGGAAGACACTATCGTTGAGTTCATAACCACAAATCCAAGATCAACACTCGTCGAGTACGCCATTGGCAGCTATCTCCAGTTGATGCAGGAATATCAAAACCAAGGACAATCGCAAAACGTTTTCTCTGCCGGGGAAAAGCTTCTGACGCTGAAACCGGATGAACTGAACACACTTTACATGACGGCATACGCAGCATACGTGTTGCAACAATATGAAAAGGTGACGACCTATGCTGAACAAGTCTATACTCAGCAACCCGATGCTGGCATCGCCTCTATCTTAGCAATGTCACACTTGCAACTGAACAATGAAGAGAAGGTCATTGAATACGGGGGCAAGGCGTGTGCAGAACTTGACCCAAAGGATTGCTACGAAATCATGAGTGCCCTCGCCAAAATCTATGCGGGCCGAAAAAACTGGACTGAGGCGGCTCCATACGCAGAAAAGACCATTGAAGGATTTGATGCTGCTCAAAAGCCCCCTCAGGTTTCCGAGTCCCGATGGGTTGAGGTTATGAACAAGGAGAAGGCAACTGCCTATACAATACTCGGCCGAGAGGCCGCGGAAGGCAAGAACTGGACCACTGCCATTTCACACTACAGCGAAGTATTGACACTATCCGACGATCCTGCGCTCAAGGGAGAGGCCTACTTTTACACGGGAATGGGCCGCTGGGAACAGAAGCAGCTGGACCCGGCAATGGAAGCATTTGCCCAGGGCTCCGTACAACGAGGGGCGCCCCACGCCAAGAATTGCCGGCAGTATCTGGAGACTCTGTACAAATCGGGCCATAACGACTCCTTGGCAGGCCTTGAAGAGTTTGTGGAGCGTGTGACCCGTTGATAAATAATCAGCCCTAGTAGCCGGGATTATTCATAGGTTCTCGTCACGAGCCACTCGTGGCGCGCGACCCGCAAGCGGGTGCCCCGAGGCCCCTGCCAGAAGGTGCCTTGGCACAAGTGCCTCCCACACTCTGTTCCCAAGGGCACCCATGCAGCCTTCAAAAAAAGACTATCTGACCCATCTGAACGAACGGCAGAGATTTGCGGTCACCCAGACCGAAGGGCCAATGCTCATCCTGGCGGGAGCCGGAAGCGGAAAAACCCGAACGATCACTTACAAGATCGCCCATTTGATTGAGCAGGGAGTCTGCCGAGCTGACCAAGTCCTGGCTGTGACCTTTACCAACAAAGCCGCCGAGGAGATGAGAACTCGAGTCGAAGAACTACTGAGACATCTCAGTACTTCTCCCTTAGTTTGCACGTTTCACTCCTTCAGCGTTCGCGTGCTGCGGCGCTACGCTGACCTGATTGGTTATCGTACGGACTTCAGCATCTGTGACAGGGACGATCAGAAAAGGGTCATCAAGGCTGTCTACGAAGAACTCCAATTCAGGGACAGCCATCTCCCCATGAGAAAAGCTCGGGCGGCCATCAGTCGAGCCAAAAGCAACAACTGGGCTCCGCAAGAGTACCGCGACAAGTCATCCGATCTCGCCCGCGAAGAAATTTCTCTCATTTACACCGCCTATGAGCGCTTTCTTTTTCGATCCAATGCCATGGATTTTGACGATCTGATCCTGCTAACCGTGCGCTTGTTGAAAAAGAACCATGAGGTTCGACAGAAGTACGGGGAGTCCTACTCCTATGTTCTGATTGACGAGTATCAGGATACCAATCGTCCTCAGTATGACCTGATTAAAAATCTTACCGCGGTTCACCAGAACATTACGGCTGTGGGGGACGAAGATCAGTCCATTTATGGCTTTCGAGGCTCTGACATTGGAAACATTTTGCGCTTTGAAGCGGATTTCCCGGGAGCGACCATTGTCAAGCTCGAGCAAAACTACCGCTCCAGCCAGAACATTCTGGATGCTGCCAGCGGCCTGGTGTCCAACAACCTGAATCGGAAAGGGAAAGTCCTCTGGACCGATCAACAGGCCGGTCAGCCCATCGACCTCTTCGCGGCGCCCGACGCCAAGACGGAGGCAACTTACGTTTCGAAGAAGATCTGCGAGCATCTCCAGAAGGGAGAAAAGGGGCTCGCCGTCTTGTATCGAACCAACTTCCAATCCCGACAATTTGAGGAAGCCTTTAGACGCTTTGAGATTCCCTACAAGCTGATTGGAGGGATCAGTTTCTATCAGCGCAAAGAGGTCAAGGATGCACTGGCTTACCTGCGAGTGGCCCTGAATCCCAATGACAATGTTTCTTTCTTGAGGATTATGAATCGACCCCCACGAGGGATCGGCAAAGTGACGGAGGATCGCCTCCATGGCAAGGCGCGAGATGAGAACACAACCCTCTGGGAAGCGCTTCGAAAAGGCATAGAAGAGAATACTTTTCCAGCCCGAACACACCTGGTATTGGAGCGTTTTTTCAGGCTCATATGCGAGTGTCAGGACTTCCTGGAACTCCCTCTGTACCTATCCCTAGAAAAGATTCTGGAAGCTAGCGGCTATATCAGCGCGCTCAGAAGTGAGGATTCGGAAGAGGCTCACAATCGGACTCTGAATTTGGAAGAGTTGATCGTGTTGGCCAAAGAGAATGCAGAGCAAGGATACACTTTTCAAGAGTTTCTCGACCACGCCGCGTTACGCTCCGAAGCGGACGATTATGACGAATCGGCTGCAGTCAGCCTCATGACCTTACACAATGCCAAAGGTCTTGAGTTTCCCATTGTTTTTCTGGTCGGTTGTGAAGAAGGACTTTTCCCGCACAGCCGAGCCGTGGCTGAGAACGATCTGGAGGAAGAGCGACGCCTTTGTTATGTGGGGCTTACCCGGGCCCAAAAGAAAATCTACCTCACCTATTCCCGCCTCCGCCGATTTTTCGGCCGGGAGGGGGAAGAAATGAATCTTCCCAGTCGATTTTTACAGGAGATTCCAGAGCATCTCATGCGCGTCTCCTCGGGCCCATTTCCGGTCCGTGAGTTTGTCCAGCCCAGTGCCAATCTGGGAGGATACCCGCAGCGACAACATCGTACCGGGAGAGGTTTTGTGAAGACCCACGATTCAGTAGAAAGCGTTCAAGGATTCTTGAGCAAACTCTCTCAGAAAAAAAGCAGATTCATCTCCGGCGCGAGAATCGTCCACGAGAAGTTTGGTTACGGACGGATCCTTCGGGTCCAGGACACCGGCGACGACTTGAAGCTCACTGTGCAGTTTCCGGGTCTGGGCATTAAACGGCTGCTGCAGAGCTATGCCAAATTGAAGCTGGTCTAGTGTCTCGTCCCATGAATACCATGACGTTTGTGACCAGCTGGAATTACTGAGGTTGTAAAGCTTTTCGGTGCAGACCCTCGAAAACATTTTTTCTGTAGCTGTAGACTATGCCTGGGGCGCTCCTCTGCTCATACTGTTATTAGGTGGCGGTTTCACCCTCACCCTCTACTCCAGGTTTCTCCCCTTTTTTGGTGCCAAACACACCCTTGAAATCCTACGGGGGAAGTTCGATCGGGAGGAGGACCCAGGTGACATTAGCCACTTCCAGGCCTTGAGCACCGCCCTCTCCGCCACCATTGGCATGGGAAACATAGGGGGAGTTGCAATTGCCATTACCCAGGGCGGGCCGGGAGCGGTTTTTTGGATGTGGATGGCAGCTCTTGTGGGGATGGCAACCAAGTTCTTCACTTGCACATTGGCCGTCATGTATCGAGGAACTGATAGCCTGGGAAAAATCCAGGGCGGGCCCATGTACTACATCGAGCTGGGATTGGGCAAGAAATTCCGCTTCCTGGCCATTTTTTTCAGCCTTTGTGGGACCATTGGTTGTCTGGCCATGTTTCAAGCCAATCAAGTGGCGGAGATCCTGACTGAGGCATACGGAGTGGAAACCTGGTTCACCGGCCTTGTGTTAGCTGTTCTGGTTGGGGTGGTCATTGTGGGTGGGCTGAAAAGAATCGCAAAGGTCGCCAGCCGTGTGGTTCCCAGCATGTGTTTACTGTACCTGGTGGTTTCTGTTTATGTGCTCGTGAGCCATTACCAGCTGATCCCTCAAATCTTCTCTCAAATTCTTCACGATGCCTTCACCGGCACAGCAGCCGCGGGAGGAGTAGCCGGTATTTCAGTGATGACGGTTTTCCAGACTGGTATCAAGAGAGCCGCCTTCTCCAATGAAGCGGGGATGGGGACAGCACCTATGGCCCACGGGGCTGCCAAAACGACAGAACCCGTTCGAGAAGGATTGGTGGCAATGATCGGGCCCTTCATCGACACGATCGGGGTCTGTTCTCTGACTGCTTTCGTGATCTTGTCGGGCGGAAGCTGGCAAACCGGAGG
>JAPUKI010000120.1 GCA_027295745.1 Acidobacteriota bacterium | reverse complement strand
GTCAGAGTGATCCGGGAAGTCGTGGGATCCAGTGTTGGAGCCACGTTCAAGCTTTCAATATTGTAACCGCGCTGGCTGAAGAGTCCCACCACACGAGACAGCACGCCAGCTTTGTTTTCAACTAACAGTGAAATGACCTGTTGCATTTTGTCTCCCTTGACTTCCTCAGAGCAAAAGTCGTTCCCACCGCCTCGGTACAGAACACTCTTTCTAGGGATTGAAGGAATTCCAGGTTCTGTACGGAGGAGGGGGGAGGTTAACCCGTAAGGGGTCAATCCCTCCGTAGAGAACCGGAGAGAATAATGTTGCCAATAATTACGAGGCTGATGGGGATGGGAAGAAAGTTCTCGTCGCCGAGTTGGACCCACTGTGTTCCCCTGAGTAATGTGCTCATTCTACCCTCGCAATCATCACTGAGAATAAGAGATGGGAACTGTACAAGTCAAGCCAAAAGTGCTCCCTTGCGGGCTCCCTCATTGTTCTGTTTCCATAAAGTAGTAGCCCACTAAATGCTGGATGAGAAAGTGACCCTCTTCAATGTGTCCCATGTGGGAAGATTCCACAAAAACGGGGTAGCGTGCCAGTTCACCCAGTTTTCCTCCGGGACGTCCAGTGATACCCACCGTCAGCATGGAGTTTTGATTGGCCCACTGGACGACCTCCAGCACATTGGGTGAATTGCCGCTGCCACTAAATGTAATCAGCAAATCCTCCGGCCGGGCATAGTTTTTGAGCTGCTCGACGAAAATTTGTGAGTAATCCGTGTCGTTTGCCAGTGCAGTCATCCAGGAGACGTTATCCGTGAGAGCCAGGACACGGAAGCGCTTTTCATGGCCAAAGGAAGCTCCTTTTCCAAGGTCATTGGCGAAGTGAGATGCTGTGGCCGCACTCCCCCCGTTGCCGCAAAGAAAAATTTGCCGGCCTGCCTCTCGGGCAGCGGACAACAGCTCTATCAACTGAGCTACGTCATTCTCAGCAATCTTTTCCAAGGCAGCCAGACTTTTCTCTTTGTAGGATTTGAGATAATCCAATCGGTCGCTGCCGCTCAGGTTCTGGCCCATAGGCCCGCCTCCTTCATGTTGTTTTTCGTTGCGGGTGTTCAGGATGGTCAAGATCGAGGCCGCACAAGCCCTTCGGGGAGTTCGGGGACTGGCCCAAGAATTCTCCCCGTGTTGGGGGCCTGTCCCCGAACTCCCCGAAGGGCGCGGAGAACGAAGAGCTTGGCCTTCTCTGGATACCCGCGCTAGCTCTTTTATAACATAACCGCCTGGAAGGGAGGTAAGACACTGATCCACTACCGGCAGTTCTCCCACCAAACTCTTCTTGATTTCTCCAGCTCTTTAGAGTATTCCCTTAATGAGGGTGAAGGCTTGGTACTTTTCAGAACATTTATCAGGGGAGAAGGTCGATGAGTGAAGTGATTGCGGAAATGGAAAAGAGCTGGAATGAGAAAATCGTGTTCAGTCTGAGCGATTACAAAGGGAAAAACTACGCAGATATTCGGATTTATTTCGAAGACGATGAAGGTGAATGGAAGCCCACAAAAAAGGGCATTACGATTGGCCTGGATCGCTTCTCGGAATTCAAGGAGAATCTAGGGCAATTGGAGAAATTCCTGACTTCTGAAGGCCACCTACCCGCCGAGGAGGGATAGGCCTTTCCTCCAGCCCGCATTATGCATAAATTTTCTACTACAGTGTCGCAATCATCCGCGCTAGTCGCGAATTGACTCTTGCCTAGCTGTGTCCAGCCCAGCGCCACGCCAATGGGCTCTTGTCGAGGTTGGGCTGATTGATACAATGAGGCACCTAACCCAAAGGAGTATTCTCTATGTCGGATTGTGAGATTCTTTGCCGAAACAACGGACCCCTGCGCATTTCAGGAAACTTTCTCATCAAGGATGCCGAAGACGGCGTATTTGACGTTGCCGGGCGCACAGTCATCTCCCTGTGCCGATGTGGGGAGTCCCAGAACAAACCTTTCTGTGACGGCTCTCATAAACGGGTGGAGTTTCAATCGGAAGTGAAGGCCCGCCAGCTTCCACCACCGGCGCCCAAGGCGTGAATTCGTGCGTGCGTGCAGTCGGGGCTTCGTGAGTGGGAGGCACCTTAGGTACAGAAGTCGTGCTTTCGTGCGGTCGGGCAAGCGTCAATTCAGGACTTCCTCTGTGGTGTCACATAGTTACCTTTCTATTCCTTAGGATACTCTATAAAGATTAGTATCTAAGCGGCTTTCAATAAAGTCTTTACCCTACAGGTAGCGTCTGGCGTAGCCGCGAGGACGGGGGTGGGAAGCCAGGGAAAGAAACTTGACATAATATTTCTTATCCGACCTTGCAGGTCTGGCGGGCGTCTCATCGTACAGTGCAAAGAGTAAACAGGTGGGATTTTAGGAAGGCATTGCGCTTTTCTCTCTGTGCCGCCCTTTCAGGGCTCCGGAGGTGACGAGGCTCAAACAGAGCCGTGGGCTTTAGCCCACGGGCCAGTTGTCAGCTGTCAGTTGTCAGGTGTTAGTTGTCAGTTGTCAGCTGTCAGGTGTTAGTTGTCAGGTGTCAGCGGTTAGCTGTCAGGTGTTAGTTGTCAGCTGTTCCGTCACATCTTGTACTTACCCAGATCTTCGGGTCGGAGATTCTCCAGCCACTTTTTGATGTCTTCCTCCTCCAGATGCTCCTTTTCCAGGCTGATGTTGGTGCTGCTGTTGATCACCTCTTCGGTGACATAGATGGGTGCGTCGGTCCGTAGAGCCAGAGCGATGGCATCACTGGGACGGCTGTCAATGGTGATGTGATCGCCGTTCATATGAATGTGGATGACGGCGAAAAAGGTATTGTCCTGAAGGTCGGTGACGACGATCTTGTCCACGTTCGCATTGAGCTGGAACAGGACATTTTTGAGAAGGTCGTGGGTCATGGGCCGGGCGGGTTCGATTCGCTCGATTTGCAGTGCGATGGCATTGGCTTCAAAGATGCCGACCCAGATGGGCAGCAAGGTATTTTTTTCAACACCCTGCAGGATCACAATGGGAGACTGGTTGATGGGATCCATCATTAAACCCTTGATTTTAAATTCCCGTTCCATGCTTACTCCTACGCGCAGTTTTGCTGACGGTCAGTGGTTTTTTGACCGACCAGGCTGTTAGGGCCGACATCAGTGATGAAGACCTCAGTGAATGTCCCAGGCCTATCGGTGCCCGGAAAGTTGACCACCTTATTGGTCGATGTTCTCCCAAAGCGGCGCACACCATCGCGTGCCGTTCCTTCCACCAAAACTTCCAGGTGGCGTCCCAGATAATGTTCCTGGTGGAGGCGCAGCTGAATTTCCTTTTGCATCTTCTGCAGCAGCATCAGACGGTGTGTCTTCTTCTCCTCAGGAATCTCATCCTGCCAATGTTCGGCCGCCGTATGAGGACGAGGAGAGTATTTGAAGGAGAACATGGATTCAAATTGCACCTCTTCGACCAGGCTCAGGGTCTGTTGAAAGTCCGCATCGCTCTCGCCGGGAAAACCCACAATGATGTCTGTGGAGAGAGCGATGGGGCGACCACAGTTTCGAAACTTGTCAACTATTTCAAGATAGCGTTCCCTCGTGTACTGGCGCCGCATGCGCTTGAGTATGGGTGTGGAACCGGACTGAAGTGGTAGATGCACCTGGTTGCAAATGGTTTCCATTTCGCCGATCACCGAGATGGTGTGGTCGTCAAACTCCCGCGGATGAGGTGAAGTAAAGCGAACTCTTTGAAGTCGTGGAATCGACGCCACCTGAGATAACAGATCAGCGAACCTGAAGTGCCGATCGTTCGGGTCCTTGTAGCTGTTGACGGTCTGACCCAGGAGCAGGATCTCCACATAGCCTTGATCAACGGCTCTTCGGGCTTCCTGCAGCACTGCCTGGGCGGGGCGGTTCCTTTCCCTGCCACGAGTCGTAGGAACGATACAGAAGCTGCACTGCTTGTTGCACCCTTCCATGATGGTGATGTTGGCCCGAAAGTCACTTTGACGAATGACCTGAGGGATTTCAACCGGTGTCGGAGCTGGCAGAAAGTCCGTGGCCACGCGAGCACCGCTTCCTCGCCGCTGCTCGACTTCCTCCAGCAGGTCTGGGAGGGCGTGAAACATATGGGTGCCCACGACCAGGTCCACGAAAGGCACTCTTTTGACCATATCCTCACCTTCCTGCTGGGCCAGGCACCCCAGCACTCCGATCAGGAACTGGGGATGTGAGGTCTTGTGCTTTTTGACTTCTCCCAAGCGGCTGTACAGCTTCTGGGCAGCCTTCTCGCGGACGCTGCACGTATTGATGAGAAACAAGTCGGCCTCCTCAAGAGAGTTGACCGCCACCATTCCGCGATGAGCCAGCAACCCGGCGACTTTCTCCGAGTCATGCTCATTCATCTGGCAGCCGAAGGTTTCGATGAAAAATCGCTGTGGCATCCTCACTACTAGCCATTCTAACGAACTTCAACAGAGGGATACAAGGTTTCGTGTGGTCGTGGGTGCGTGATTTCGTGCAGTTCGTTACTGTGGGTTCTTGTAAGAGTTTAACTTGCGTAATGTCGTGTGTTTCTCCCTGCAGTGCAAGCCAAAAGCACTCATGCACAATGTCACGACAAGCTCACGACCGCACAACAGCACGAGGTGACGAAGTCACGAGCCCACGACCGCTCGGCCCCGGCGCAGCAATTCTCGGGCCTGCTTACGGGTGATTTCGGTCAGGGCATTGCCCGCCATCATTCTGGAGAGCTCCTCCACACGGTCCTTCCGGTCAAGTGGGATCAGCTCCACAATCGTGCGCTGAGCACTGGTACGTTTTGCAACATGGAAGTGCTGGGAAGCATAGGAGGCGATTTGGGGAAGGTGGGTTACGCAGAAGACCTGATGTTGAGTTCCCAGACGAGCCAGTCTCTCTCCGATGCTGGAAGCCACGCTCCCGCCTATTCCAGCATCCACCTCGTCGAAGACCAGCGTTTTCGAGTAGTTCTCCAGGGTGAGCATCGATTTTAAGGCCAAGACGGTGCGAGACAACTCACCGCCAGAAGCAATTTTTCCCAAAGGTTGGGGAGCCTCCCCAACATTGGCACTCAGGAGGAACTCTATCCTGTCAATTCCCTGCTCTGTGGCCCGATCCTCTGAGGTGCTCAAGTGAGCCATGAAGACAGCGCTTTCCATGTGCAAATCGGCGAGTTCCCGCTCCACTTGCTGGCTGAGAAGCGGAGCCTTTTGGTGCCTTTCTTGTGAGAGGCGACGGGCGAGTTCCAGATATTCCGTCCCTAGCTTCTTTTCCTTCTCAGTTAACTGCTCGATCTGAGTTTCCCTGTGGGAGAGCTCCTGGACCTCCCGCTGGATTTCCTGGGAGTAGGCCAAAATCTCATCGACAGTGTCACCATATTTTCGTCGAGCCTTTTGAATTTCCGCCAGCCTTTCCTGGACAGCTTCCAGGCGATCCGGGTTAAACTCGATGGCATTGGTGTAGTCGCGCAGCTGGTAGGCAATCTCTTCCAGGGAGTAGCGTAGATCGCGTAGTTTTGCCATCACCGGTTGAAATTGCTGGTCCAGTCGAGAAAGCTCCTCCAGGTTCTTTTCGACCTGATGAAGCAAACTCAGTGAAGACTCTTCTCGTTCATAGAGCAACTGATAGGTTTGCTGCGATGCCTCAGAACGTTTTTCAGCACTGGCCAAGAGCCCTCGCTGGGCTTCCAGCTCCACGTCCATGCCTGCTCTGAGTTGAAGCTTTTCAATGTCGGCAATTTGAAAACGCAGCATATCGAGCCTTTGTAGTCTTTCCTGCTCACTAGCCAACAGCTGCCCCACTTCTGAACGAACTGCCTGGAGCTGCAGAAATGAGCTTTTCACCTCGTCAAGGAGTTGGCCGTGAGCACTAAAGGCGTCCAGGAACTGCAATTGAACGTTGGGGTTCAGGAGCAGCTGCTGTTCGTGCTGTCCGTGAATGTCGGCTAAGAGCGTTCCCAGGTGGGCAAGCACTGTCAATGGACTCAGGACCCCGTTGATGAAGATCTTGTTGGTGCCCGTCAGAGAGATTTCGCGGCGAATAATGATCTCCTCGCTTTCCAGTGGAATCCCCGCTTCAAGAAGATACGAGCGTGCTGGGTGCTCCTCGGAGAGGGCAAAAATCCCTTCCAGTCGGGCCTGCGTACAGCCCTGTCGAACCATCTCCTGGGAGGCACGCTCCCCCACCAGCAGACCCACCGCTTCCACCAGAATCGACTTGCCTGATCCAGTCTCGCCCGTGATCAGGTTCAGCCCTTGTGTGAATTCGACTTCCAGGTGGTCGATCAAAGCAAAATTCTCAACGGACAGAAATCTCAACATGGTGCAAAGCTCTTCGTGCATCAACTTTTACCAAACGACAATGACCTTTCCCTTTCATGCTTGTCATCCAGTCATCGGGTCAGGCGGTTTTGACAGGCCATTTGGATAGTCTTTATCAGGTGGATATTTGTGAGCGTAACGGTGACTGATTTATGGAATATCGGACATGGGTCGGTTACAATCAAGTAAGCCCGAGTAGGAGAGGTTGAGTTTGACTTTCTTTTTAGCCCAGCAGAGCTTTGGCTCTTTTTGGTCCCTGGTCACGATGAGTGGTCCCATTGCTCAGGGAGTTCTAGTGATTCTTTTGTTTTTCTCTACCTTTTCTTGGGCCATCATTGTCCGAAAGGTTCGTTTTTTCAAGGAGGTGGACCAGGAGTCCCAGGAGTTTTACGGGAGATTTCAAAGTACTGACAGCCTCTCCACACTCTATAGCGAATGTGAGCAATATTCTAAATCGCCCCTGGCTGGGATTTTCAGAAGCGGCTATGAGGAGCTCAATCATCAGATCGAGTCTTCCAGTAGCGAGGTCGATTCATCCCCGTCCATGAGAGGCAAGGGAGCACTCAGGAGTGTCACTGGTCTGGAACGGGCTCTTCACAAGACGGCCCAGACGGAGATGACGACACTGGAAGGCTCTCTGTCATGGTTGGCAACTACCGGGGCTGTGACTCCCTTTATTGGATTGTTCGGCACGGTGATTGGAATTATCAATGCCTTTCAAGGCCTGGGAGAAGGCGCTCTGACAACCATTCAGGCCGTTGCTCCCGGAATCAGCGAGGCCCTGGTGGCCACGGCGGCCGGACTTTTCGCTGCCATTCCGGCTGTCATCGCTTACAACCAGTTTCTCAGTAGGCTTAAAGTGTTTGGTGTCGAGATGGATAATTTCTCGGCCGAGTTCTTAAACATCATGGAACGCAGCTTTTGAGTGGATCAAAATGGCATTTGGCAATCTTCTGAGTCCCACCCGGTCCTCCATGTCGGAAATCAACATTACTCCCTTAGTGGATGTGGTCTTGGTTCTACTCATCATTTTCATGGTCACTGCACCCATCCTTCAAACTGGAATTGAAGTGAATCTTCCCGAGACCAGAACGGTTGCACCCGTCGACCCCGAGCAACTGGCGGTGATTACCATCAGTCGCGAGGAGGTGCTTTATTATCGGTCCAATCCTGTGAATTTTAATCAGCTGGGGGAATCGTTGAGACAGGACATTGGAGACAGCCCGGAGGCGATCTTTCTCCAGGCGGACGAGGATGTGCGGTGGAAAACGATTGTTGCTGTGGTCGACGAAATTCGGGTCTCGGGTTACAATAGGATTAATCTGGTCACCAAGCCCTATCGGGAGAAGTAAAGGCTGTGTCTTCAGGCGTTATGACCTCGCATGTACGGGAAGAAGGATACCGGGGACCTCTAGGCCTGTCGCTCATGGGCCACGTTCTGCTCTTCCTGTTCTTTCTCTTTGCCGTGGACCTGGGTCCTCAGGGTGAACCCCTGGTGGTGGGAAGCGGAGTTGGAGGCGGACAGGGCGGCGACTTTGTGACGGTAGGATTATCCGATGAACTGAGCGGCGGTACTGGGATGGTCAAGCCCTCTGTAATTCCCAGTCCAGCGGCGGTCCTGCCTCCGCCCAAGCCGCCGGAACCCGAGAGGACAGCTCCCCAGGCAAAGGAAGTCTTTGTACAAGAGCCCTCCCCAGAAAAGACCGTAAGGCAGACTTCCACTTCGCCGCGGATACCGGAGAACTCCGCTGAAGATCCCCCACCCGGACAGATCCCCCGCCAGCCCGATCCGGGAAGTGGTGGACCCGGGAGCCAAAGTTCGGGCTCGGGAGGAGGTTTTGGTGGAGGACAGGGAGTTACCATTGGTCCGGGAACCGGCGAAGGGGCGATGGACTCCTGGTATGTACGCCAGGTTGAGCAGCGAGTTGGACTCAACTGGCTGAAGACCTCGTTGGGTCGACTGGAACACCCCGTTCAAACCGTGATCAGCTTCGAGATTCAACCCGATGGGACCATTGAAAATATTAAAATCGAACAAAGGAGCGGCATTGCAACGGTCGATCTGGCAGCGGAACGAGCCATTCAGGCCAGCAATCCCCTCTCCCCTCTGCCTAACGAATTGCGCCACCGAAGGGTGAAGTTTGTCGCCTACTTTGAGTATCCTCCAAGATGAGAGGGAAAGAGAGAACAGAAAATATCCTATGAATAAATGGCTTCTGGTACCCTGCTTGTTTTCCATCACCTCTCTTCTTCAGGCTCAAAGTCCGGACGTTGTCATCTATCCGCGCCCCAGAGAAGACACCAAGCTGGCTGTGGTCGACTTCGTGCCCCGCACTGCAGCCACTCAGACTGTTCAGGCAGCCGTAAGAGTTTTCAACAAGGTCCTTTGGGATGATCTGGAATTTTCCGCTTTTTTTGAGATGCCCTCCAAGAGCTTTTACCCGCTCAAACCCCTTCGTTCTCCCATGGAAGTGAACTTTGACAACTGGCAAGTTCCGACCCTGGACGTCGACTTTCTCATCTTTGGCAATCTTCAGCTGGCTAGTGGCGTGACTGTGGTGGAGGCCTATTTATACGACGTCAGGACCCGCGATCAGGTTTTGGGAAAGCGATACACCATCTCAGACAGCGCCTTGACCCAGTCGGTAGCTCACGAATTTGCCGATCAGGTGGTCTTCCAGCTCTCTGCCGGAACCAGCCGCGGTGTGGCTCGTGCCAAGATCGCTTTTTCGTCCCTCAAAGGAGACAGTAAGGAAGTGTACGTGATGGACTACGATGGAGCGAATCAGCGGGTCATCACGGCCAATGGGGGTTTAAACAAGTTCCCCGAGTGGTCTGCTGATAGCTCGAAGCTGGCTTTTATCACCAATCTTCCCGAGAGCAGCCGATGGGAATTGTGGATTCAAGACCTCAATGGTGGGAGAACAATCCTGCCAGTGCCAACTTCCTATGTCTCATCCCCGGCATTTGCACCCGATGGCACGAAGATCGCCTTCTCCTCGCGGGAGGTCAATGGAATGGATGCGGGCATTTACATGGCAGATCTTGATGGCGGCAACCTGAGAAACCTCAGTAACCACCCCTCCATCGATACTTCTCCCAGTTGGAGCCCAACCGGCCGGCAGATCGCCTTCATCTCTGATCGCTCCGGCTCACCTCAATTGTGGGTGATGGATGCTGATGGGTCCAATCTTCAGATACTGGTCACAGAAGGTGGCCACTGCGACAGTCCTAACTGGTCCCCGGATGGTCGATTGATCGCTTATTCCTGGCAAGCACCTGGCCAGTGGAAGCACGACATCTATGTGATCGAAGTGGCCACCGAGAAGGTTTTTCAGCTGACTTCAGGCCGCGGCAGCAATGAGAATCCACACTGGTCGCCCGATGGCCGTCATCTGACCTTTCAAAGTACGCGAACCGGCTCCAAGCAGATTTTCGTCATGAATGCCGATGGGAGACAAATAAGACAAGTTACCGCCTATGGTATGAACGAGAGTCCCGCCTGGTCAGGTTACCCAGCGACTGATTCTCAGGAGTGAAATGTGAAGGACTACTTGTGATGCTACCCGTTGCTCGTCTGACTCTGGTTAGAGTTTTCTGTCTCTTTTTCTTGTTCACTGCTCCGGCTTGCCGGAGCAAGCGTCCTCCCATAGTAGAATTTCCACCTCCTGTCCCTACCACTGAGACCCAACCCGGGCCTGCTGGCCCAATGCCGACCGTTGTCATCAGCGCCTCACCCAACACCATCGTGCGGGGAGAACAGACGACCTTGAGCTGGGAGTCTACCAATGCCATCTCGCTGGTGATTGACAAGGGAGTGGGCACCGTTGCCGAGAGCGGGTCCCTGGTGGTGTTGCCTCGAGAATCCACAACCTATACCGCAATAGCAAGTGGCCCGGCAGGAGACTCCAGATCCAGCACACGTGTGACGGTGGTCCCTGGCTCGGCGCAGGGGATCATTCGCTCCACAGATATGGAAAAGCTGCAGCTGGCCATCGAGGAGGGCGAAGTCCAACCCCTCTTTTTCGAATATGATCAAGCGGTCCTCACGAGCCAGGGAGAGCGCCTCCTGGAAGAGAACGCCCGTTGGTTTCGCCAGTATCCGAATGCCACAATCATCATTGAAGGCCACTGCGATGAGCGGGGCACCGAGGAGTACAATCTGGCATTAGGGGATCGACGGGCTCAGAGAGTGAGAGCCTATCTGGTCCAACTGGGGATAGCTCCCGATCGCATGCAAGCGATTTCCTTCGGGGAGGAACGCCCCTTTGCCCGGGGATATGACGAGGCTGCCTACCGGCTGAACCGCCGCGTTCATTTCCTGGTGAGAAGGTAACTGACCACTGACCGCTTCCATGACAGCCGCCGGCGGACCGGCTGAAATCCCAAATTCTGGACTTCCACTCCTGCTTAGCGATAGAATTGATGTATCATCCCGGCTCAGGGAGGTCATCATGAGGGAAATACAATCGTACGTGAGTTTTATCTTCGTTCTACTCGGGTCCCTGTCTTGGGGATTGGCGGGAACGGAAGAGGAGATTCAACGTCTTCAGAGCGATGTTCTCCAGCTCCAAAATCAGATTCGACTGCTTCAGAAAAGCCTTGATGACAACAGCGCCGTCCTGAAGTCACTGCTGGAGCAGGTCAATGATCAGATTGCCATCGCTAACGTCCATATGAAAACCCTGGCCGAAGGCATTCAAGCTCAAAGGGTCGAGCAGGGAGACTCTTTGGCCAAAGTCCGACAAGAGATCCAGAGTTTGAGTATCAAATGGGATGATACCAATACTCGCATTGCTGCTGTGCAGCAAAAGCTCCAATCTAACCAACTTCAAATCCAGTCATTACGGCAGATCCCTTCGGCCGGGAGTGCCATCGAGCCTGACCAGGTCTACAGTTCGGTATACAACGATTATCTTATGGGAAACTACGAGTTGGCGATTGCCGGTTTTCGGGACTTTCTCGTAAACTTCCCAGACAACGAGTATTCAGACAACGCTTCTTATTACCTGGGGGTTTGTTACCATGAGATGGGGAGCTACGAACAAGCCATTGAAGCCTTTGATCAGGTGATCAATCTCTTTCCCAAGGCTGACAAAACTCCTCCTGCTTACTACAAGAAGGTTGCTGCTTTGGAGCAACTTCAGCAAAATTTAGAGGCGATTGAGACTCGAATCAAGCTGACCACGATTTTTCCCGACTCCCAGGAAGCAATCTTAGCCCGCCATGAACTGGAAGAACGTGGGATCGACGCCTCTCAGCTGAAGACGGGAAGGTGACTTCGTCACCTCGTGCTTTCGTGCGGTCGTAAACAGAGTGCGGAAGGCACCTCAGGTGCCGAACGGGCTCGCCCGAACCGGGTACACTTGAAACGGGGATTCGGCACCCTGAGGTGCCTCCCACGCACGAGCTAAAAGGGGATGTCATCCTCGGTCATTCCCACATCCATTTTCTCCCCTTCCGGCACCTTCCCGTCTTCTGGCGCTTTCCCGCCTTCTGGCGCTTTCCCGCCTTTTGCCAGTTCTACGGGTTCCTCCTGGCTGTGCCCATTGGTGTCGCGGGGTGTCATCATTCGCATGTCGGAAGCGATGATTTCGGTCGTGCGGCGTTTGTTGCCGTCGCGATCATCCCACTCACGAGTCTGGATACGCCCTTCGATAAAGACCAGTTGGCCTTTGGTGAGGTACTGATTAGAGATTTCGGCCAGCTTGCTCCAGGTGACGATCTTGTGCCACTCCGTTCTCTCCTGTCGTTCTCCATTC